>WGEY01000001.1 GCA_015492495.1 Deltaproteobacteria bacterium
AATGGTACCAGCTGGTGACCACTATGAAGCTCTCCACTCCGGGCAGGCCGAGAAGCTCCTTCTTCACCCTGTGCGCCTCTCCACGGGTGCCTCCGCCGGCACCCGGCCTGCTCAGTATTATGTCGCTCCGGTCCACGCCGAGCTGGACGAGCACGTCTCTTGTTACCTCCTGGCCGTCAGGCAACGTTACGCCGAACCGTCTGAACTCATCCGATGTCTCGTCGGAAAGAGCCCTCGGAACAAGCACCTTGTCGGCATAGCCATCCCTGTACAACTCAGCGGCCTTGACGCTCCTCTCAAAGAGCCCTCCCCTCAACATCACGATAATATCCGCGTGCTCCGGATCCTCGGTGAAGAGAAGCATCTCGCCCATACCGACGAGGATCCTCTCCCTGAAAACAAAGACAAGGGCTGCCGCAACCACTATAAGCAGCGGTATGAACAAAAACCTACTTCTGATCCTGCTCAGCAAGCCCACGGCGAACCGGTTTCTTCTCGAGTTTTGGTATCGTTGCGATGAACCATAAAAGGCTTATGAGGGAAAGGGGGACGGTGCTGCAGGCCAGAAGGGCGGACTTGATACGGCTGTTTTTCACCTCCCTTGACCTGGTAAACACCTTCTGCGGCTGGCTCGCAAGTAGGTAGGGCAGGACCCTTGCAAACTCGCCCGGTCCGGACGACTTCCAGAAGGCCATCATCCTGTTGCGGACCATGATCAGGTTCTTCCAGACGTTGTAGCGATTCAGACCGAAGCTGAACCTCGTGAAGTGGTAGACCACCGACGACGGGACGACACCGATCCTGAAGCCTTTCCGTACAAGCCTCAGCGCAAGGTCCGTGTCCTCGCTGTACATGCAGAAGCACTCGTCAAAGAGCACGCCCGCCTCGTCAAGCACGCTTTTCTTTATGATGAACGAGCCGCCGGCAAGGGCCCTCGTCTCTATGATATCGTCGCTGTATTTCCTTACGACCTGGTGAACGTGGCCGTACCTGGTGAGCTCGTAATAGTATATGTTTTTCGGGAACCTCCTCTCCTCCGCGCCGTCGAACTCCGCGTTCCTCGGCAAAAGCATGTTGCTGTGGCAGACATCGTACCCGGCATCGGTCACACCCCTTACCAGCTCCGAGAGCCACCTCCTGTGCACTATGGTGTCCTGGTTGAGGAATACGAGGAGCTCACCCCTCGCATGCCGGAGGGCAAGGTTGTTGCCCTTTGCAAAGCCGTGATTCACTCCATACTCGATGATGCGGAGCTCACCGCTGTAACGCAACCTAAGAAAATCCACCGAGCCGTCGGTGGATGCATTGTCCGCCACGATTATCTCGTAGTCTCCGCGCGGGTAGTCCTGGTCGAGAACGGAATCGATACAGTCCTTGAGATAGGATATGCCGTTGTAGCTTACTATTATTATGCTTACGAAGTGAGTGGTCATCTTCAGACCTTGAAACTCATGCAGGTGCAGATCATCTTATCTATTATAATGCCTTTGAACCTGTATCCAACCATACCGCGGCTCGCTGCGGGAAAGACGGCCTGCGCCCGATGGGCACTCGACGAGGTCACACTTTACGGGGCCGTATGCAGCATCGTAATGCCGCACCCGGAGACGTGCCTGTACCCCATGGATCAGGACCAGCCAACGGCCCTGCGGTTCCAGTATATATCCTCTATCCTTGCGATCATCCTGTCGCAGGCGGCGTTGACGTCGTATTTCTTCAGCATGAAGTCAACGAGCCTTTCACAGGGAATATACCTGTTGTTACGGATGATATCATCCATCACGGCGGCCAGCGCCCCGGCATCGCCCGGGGGAAAGAGATAACCGGTGGTACGGTCATGTACGAGCTCGCGTATTCCCGGGATGTCGGAGGCCACGCAGGTCTTACCCAGGGACAACGCCTCCATGAGACAACGCGGCAGGCCCTCGGAATCAGAGGTGAGAAGGACCATGTCCATTGCGTCCATCAAGCTCAACGGGTTTGAGAGAAAGCCGTGGAATCTCACCCTGTCATCCACATTGAGGCTGGCCGCCATCTTCTCGATCTTCTCACGCGTGGGTCCAAGACCGGCAAGATGCAACACGACCTCTTCATGTCCGTACTCGCGGCGCAGCATGGTGAATGCCTCGACCGCCACATCCACCCTCTTTCTCGGCAGGAACCTGGAAAACATGCCGATATCCACCGTATCCCTGTCACGCGGTTTCACCCCTGTGACACCGGACCTTACGGACCTTACATCGACAAAGTTGTTCACGAGAGATATCGCATTCGGATTCAGGCCCTCTTTCAAGAGCCACTCGGTCATGGGTCCGGTCATGGAGAAGACATGATCCATCCTCCTCAAGGCGCCCAGCTCCATTGAGACCAGGAGCTTCGAGAGCCCCTTTCCATACGCTATGGCATAATCCTCATGGAGCATCCCTCTCACAGAGGCGATCTTCACAACGTTCGTAAGCGAGGCTGTAAGAAGCGTGGGTCTCAGCATGTACGCCACGACGACATCAACATCCTTCCTGTCACAGAACTCCTGCACTCGAGACCGGTGTCTGAATAGCCCCCACCAACCTACAATGTCCAGGCACTCGTGCTCCATACCGCAACTCTCGATATCGGCGACTATGTTGGTCCCGGTACCGTAAACCCTGTCCAGGGAGACGAAGACCACATCCACATCGTGCTCGTGCAGGTACTTGGCGAAGAGGTAGGCCCCGACCACGGGGCTCCCCTGGCTGAAAGCCGGCACCAGGACCATTATCTTCAACGCCTTCTTCCGCATCCGGGTCACGCAGAGGCCCTGAGCAACTGATTCACCTTTTTAAGCGCCTGTCCCCTCGAAGACCACATGAATCTTGCCAGGTCCATCACCCTGTAATTTTTCAGGTAGAGATACAGGAATGCCTTTATACGCATCATGTCCAGATACTTCATGCTGAAGCGGTCGAATCTCATTACATTGCCGAAGTATTTGTCATACTTCGAGAAATCGGTGCTCAACAGCCTGTATCCGCCCTCGTTCCTCCTTGCCAGCTCAAAGACCTTTGTTCCGGGCCACGGCACCATCACACCCACGGCGATCTCGTCACAGTTCATCTTCCATATCAGGCGGAGCGTGTCGTTCAACTCGTCCTTTGTCTCGCCTATGTGGCCGAATATATAATACCCGACGGTCCTGAGCCCGGTCTTCTTCGCCTCCTTCACGGCCTCGATACACCGCGCCACCGTTATGTTCTTGCCGGTTGCCTTGAGTATGCGGTCTGATCCGGACTCAAGCCCGAAGCTCACCGTACTGCACCCGGCCTCCTTCATCAGCCTGAAAAAATCCGGATCCATGACGTCCACCCTTGTGGAGCAGCTCCACCTGAGCTTCCTGCTTATCCCCCTCCTTATCATCTCCCTGAGTATCGTCTCCGTGTGGCTGCGCGGCAGGCCGAAGGTGGCATCCACTATGGCAAGGTCGCTTTCCGGCGCCACGGACGCTATGTACTCGAGCTCCTCGAGCACATCCTCGGGGTCGCGCAACCGCGAACTCTTGCCGAGGGCCCTGAAGCAGAAGGAGCACGGGAACGGGCATCCCCTGTAGGTGGTCACAAAGTATCTCTCGGCCTTATTCCACATGTGAAAGGCCGCCTTTCCATATCCGTACATGTCCCTGGCGTAACCCCGGGGCGCATTGCGCCTGATCGTTCCGTTATCTCTGTAGCAGACACCCGGGATACCCGGCAAGGCACTGAGAAGATCCGAGGCGCCGGCCATGGCCTCGAGCGCGAACTCGCCCTCACCGGCCACGAGCGCGTCAATGTCCTCGTTGTTGCCCAAGGTCTCCTCAGGCAGCGCGGTTGCGTGCACACCGCCCAGGACCGTGAAGGATTCCGGAAAGGTCCTCTTGATCCGGCTGATCATGGACTGCACGTGGTTTATCTCGGTTGTCGTGGAGGTGATGCCTATTATTTCGGGCCTCATGGGCTTCAACCTGTCGATCACCTGCTCGACGTTGAGGTCTTCGAACTTGGCATCTATTATCCTGAAGGGAATCCTTTTTTTGACCAGGTATCCCCCGAGGTATGCGAGGCTCGGATTCGGATACCTGGCCCTCCTGTAACTGAAGTAGTAGGTGTTCTTTTCACGAAACGGCGGATTTATCAATACGATCATCGACCACAACCCCCTTCCGTATGAGGTTTTGAAGCTTCGCGTAGCTCGCTGCGGGAAAGCGAGCGTGATGCATGTTCATGCGCCTGCACCTGCACCCTGAGACGGACGGCCCTTCCCAAAGAGCCTGTAATTGCGGTAGTCCCTGTTGAGGACTATCGTGGCGATGTAGAAGTACACTGGCGTCAGCACACCGAAGAACAACGACGACGGAGAGTATATGAAGAAGTCCAGTAGAAAGACGTACGTGGCGCCCATGAGCCCGAGGGCGACCATCCTGAAGTCGGTATCATCGCTTCCCTTGTAAACCCTGTATGCCTTGGCGAAGATCCTGAGGAAGAAGAAGGTCAGCAAGATCACCCCGACCATACCGCTCTGCAACATGAATATCACGAAACCGGTAAGCGCTCCGCGGATGCCGAACCTCCTGAAGGCGATATCTTCCCTGCCGAGGTGGGGACTGCTTATCATGGCACCGGGACCGAAGCCTACCATCTGGCGTACGAGGCCGCCCCTTTTCAGGCGATCCAACGAGATCCGTGTTATCGTAATCCTGCCCATCGCCAGGTCATCGTCATCGGTGCCGTACATGGCGATCTCGTCCCTCGTGTTGTACCAGACGGTGTACTCGTAAAGTTTTCCGAGATCGAGCCCGTGCATGTACATCTCGTCGCGGGATATGCTGGCGTAGGAGAAAAGCGCCACGAACGCCACCGTGAGCATGAGGGCCAGGGTCTTCAGCTTCGAGATGCCGAAGATCCTCTTGCGCTCCCGTGGTGCTCCCCTCCAGTAAAGGAACCACAGGAGCAGGGCCAGCGACGGCAGAAGTATGGGCACGGCCCTCTTCTGTCCGGCAAGACCGAAAAACACGAAGGCCACCACCAGCAATATGTAAACCTTCTTCCTCCTGAAGAGGTAAAAGGAGAGGAGGAAGGCTATAGCAAAGAGAGGCAGCGTAGTGGAGAACTGACCGGCCTGCCACGAGACCGTACCCGACCACAGCTCATCCTGCCCCATGACGAGGTACTTCGTTGCGGCAGCCGGCAGTTGAATCAGAAAGAGGAAGATGATGTATCTGTTGATCCGCATGACCGTCTTTTGCGAGAGATCGAGGTTCAGAAGCGCTATGAAGAAGAGGTAGAAGACGAAGATCTGCCGGACGAAGAACACGGCCGGCAGCATCTCGGATGCGTTGAGCACGAAGGAGATCAAAGTTATACCCAGGATACCGGCCATGGGGTAGAAGCCCACCACTCTCAAGGGCATCATCTTGACAAAGAGCCGCAGGTACAGGGCCTTTGCAAGGAGCAGCAGCACGCAGAACTCCGTAATGAGGACCGGAACGAGCCGCGGCATGCCGGCGAAGTGAAAGAGTACGCGGGTGAAGGCGGTGGTCAGTATGATCCCTATGGCGAAGGTGTTGGACTTGAGTATCAGGGTAAAGAGGCCCGGAAGCACCACGAGGACGAATATCCCCAGCGCCCATATCCACTCCGAACCGCCGAAGCCTGTGGAAAAATCCATACCGAACATTCACGAACTCCCTTTCGTGTACGATGCTGCACCGGCGTCTTCTGAACCACCACGTCCACCGTATCTTCCCCTGCCGAGGATACGCCGCGCCAGGTGCCGGCTCTTCTTGAACGCCGCACCGCGTACGGACCAGAGGAACCTCACAAGGTCCAGGAACCTGTGATTCTTCAGGTAAAGACAGACGAATGCCTTCAAGCGCATGAACTCCAGGTAGCTCAAAGAAAAGTTCTCGAACTCCATCACGCTGCCGAAGTATTTGTCGAACCTGGAAAAATCCATGCTCACAAGCCTGTATCCACCTGCATTCCTCCTGGCCAGATCGAACACCCTGGTGCCGGGCCACGGCACCATGATGCCGACCGCTATATTGTCGCAGTTCATGCGCCAGATCAGCCGCAGGGTATCGTTCAACTCTCTTTTTGTCTCACCCGGGTGGCCGAAGAGGTAATAGCCTACCGTCTCGAGTCCCACCTCCTTGGCTTCCCTGACCGCCTCGATGCACCGGGCTACGGTCGTGTTCTTGCCGGTAGCCTTCAGTATGCGGTCCGCGCCGGACTCGATGCCGAAGCTTACGGTCCTGCAGCCGGCCGCCTTCATCAGCTCAAGGAAGCCCCTGTCCACAACATCCACCCGTGTGGCGCATCTCCAACCTATTCTGGTGTTGATTCCACTTCTTATGATCTCTTTGAGTATGTACTCCGTATGTGAACGGTCCAGTCCGAAGGTGGCGTCCACTATCAGGAGATCGCAACCGGGGGCCCGTGTCGCTATGTACTCGAGCTCTTCGAGCACATCCGCGGGATCCCGAAGCCGCGGACTCCTGCCGAGCGCCCTGAAACAGAAGGAGCAGGGAAAGGGACACCCCCTGTAGGTTGAGACGAAGTACCTGTCTGCCTTTGACCACAGGTGGAAGGCCGCCTTGCCGTATCCCTCAAGCCCGGAACCATAAACCTTCGGCGGCGAGTTGACTATTCTGCCGCCTCTCCTGAAGTACATCCCGGGTATTTCGGGCAGGACGCTGTACGGGTCAACAGATCCGGCCAGCATCTCGAGGGCGCTCTCGCCCTCACCCGCCACGAGCGCGTCAAGGTCATCGTTGGCTGCAAGAGTCTCGCGCGGCAGTGCCGTGGCATGCACCCCGCCGAGCAGCACGAAGGAAGCGGGAAAACACCGCTTGATCCTGCTTATCATGGCCTGGACGTGGTTTATCTCGGTGGTCGTCGATGTGATGCCTATTATCCCGGGGTTCGTCGCTTGCAGCATCTCGAGGACCTCCTCGACGCTCAGATCGTAGAACTTGGCGTCGATTATCCTGAATGGGATGCCCTTCTTTTCGAGGTACCCGCCGAGGTAGGCGAGGCTCGGGTTCGGGTACTTCGCTGTGACATAGTTGAAGTAATACGTCGTCTTTTCATGAAAAGGGGGATTGATCAACGTAATCATCTACCCGTGCCCTCCCTGTATCCACCTGCCCTCCCTATAACAAAGGCCGCCGCCAGCAGGACGAAGAGGAACAAAAGTGAGAACAGCCTGGCCAGCATCCCGAGCGGGACGGCCTCTTCCTTTCCGAAACCGAGCATCACGAGCGCCCCGGCAAGTCCGGCCTCCTTTACGCCCAGCCCGCCTATGGTAGCCACCGGAACAACGCTCATCAGGTTCACCGCCGTGGCCACGAAGACCGTCTGCAAGGGGGCAAGCCCTACCCCGAGGGACTTGAATATGCAGAAAAAGACGAAACAAGCGGCAAACCACATCACCGCGGTGTAAAGAAACAGGCGGATGTGCACCGAGGCCCCCCTGCCCTCCGAAAGGGAGCGACCCATCTCAACCAGCATCCTCTCCACCCTTCCGGCCGATATCCAACCTGTTCTGCGGGCAAGTCCGCCCACCGCCCCCTGCGCAAAGGACGCCACAGCCCCGGAACCGTACGCCACGAGCAGGATCACCGCCGCCAGAAGAACGGCGATGTAGACCCCGGCCCGCTGAGCGCTGCCGGTAAAGAGCATCACAACCGATGTACTGAAGGCCGCGGCCAAAAACAGGGCATCATAGGCCCTCGCCACCAGAAGGTTCTCCATTCCGGCGCCGAACGGCACCGCGTGCCGCCTGTTCAGTATCACGGGGTACGAGAACTCGCCCACCCCGGTGAATATCGCGGTATAGAAGTTGTACTGAGCGTTGAGATAATACATCTTCGCCAATCCCGGTCCGCCACCGCCGGCAAGCTCGCTGAACCTCATGGTCCTGACGAGATTGCAGACGAGGTAGACCGCGAGAGCGACACCCATGAAGTAGGGATCGACCCGCGACAACAGGTGATGAAACCTCTCGGGCGTGGTCTGCACGGCCAAAAGATACATGAGCACGCCGGAGACCGCGACCCCGAGCGTCCACCTCAATATCCTATTCCTCAACGACACGATCCTTTATCTTTCTCGCCGGCACGCCCGCAACCACGGTCCAGGGGTCGACATCCCTTGTCACGACCGTATTGGCGCCCACGACAGCGCCACGCCCTATGGTGACCGGCTCCGCAACGACCACGTTGAAACCAAGGAAGACGTCGTCCTCTATGATGACACGTCCGGCGCGCTGCCTGTGTGGAGACTTGTCGGTCTGGTAGAAGTGGGCCAGTATGCGTGTTCCTTCCGACAGGTAGACGTTAGCGCCGATCGTTATGTTCTGCGGATACAGCTCGTCGAAGTAGACGTCCCCGCCTATGAACACGCTCCCCGGTGAGGTGAAGTTGACCCCTCTCGCCTTCTGGAACCTTACCCTCAGCTTTGGGTGCATAAGGCTCCACCTGGCCATCTGCTGAAGTAGCTTGGTCCAGATACGTCCCGGTGAGCGCAAAAGGAGAAGCGGGGATTCCCAGTAGCGTTTTCCACACCCTTCGTAACGGTCGATACTACCACCTCCCCTGCTGCACATAGCCGAAGTAAGCCAGTGCCGACGTGTCGCATCCGCTGAACCTGTGGCTGAACCGTTGCCACCTCCCTATGGACACCCCCCTGGATGGTATGTTTGAAATTTTCTCTACATTCACTGGCTTAAGCTGTAAAAATTCAAGTATCTTATTAACACTCTCAAATGGTGCCCTGCAGATGTCCTCGTACCTTATGAGCATGTACTGCGAGCGTGGAAGCGCCTTTTTGCAGACTTCGCTTGCCCACCTGTTCACCGCACACCAGTTCTCAAAGGCCGAAGCCGTATCATCCTGGGCGTGGATGTTGAAGATGCGGCGGTAGAGGAGCGGTTTCCTGTTACTGCTCAGCGCTATGTCGCGGCCGTCCCTCACGAGATGGATCAACCGTATCCCTGGGAAGAACTCCACGAGCGGACGCAGGAAGTATATGGCCTCGGGCACCTTGAACCCCCATCGTTGATACCTGAGCGGGGTATCACTCCTTTTTGAGGCCGCACCGCGCATGAGCACCGCAGCCCTCTTGAACCTCTCTGCAAGCGGCCTTGTCCTGAACAGCCTCAGGCCGCTTCCATGGAGGTACTCAAGCCCCACCCTTGCGATACCCATCCTCTCTGTGACCGTCAGGGGCTCATTGAAGTAGAGCTTTTCAAAGAGCTCCAGGTACGGTCGTGCGCTGCCGTCGTCGAATGGAAAATGTCTCTCCATCCAGTCGATCCTTCCGGCCAGCAGAAAGCCGAAGTCCTGGTTGTCGTAGGCGTGGTTCAGGTTGTCACCCATCCAGCAGCCGGCCTCATCGAGTATGCGTGCCACGAGGCGTGTCCCGGACCCTCCTGTGCCGAAGACCACGACAGGCGGTATCTCCCTTGGTCCATGTATTCGCGCCATCCTGTCCTCACCTCCACCAGGCCCTCAGTATCGACCTGAAAAAATGCATTCCATAGAGGATATCCCCTCCCTTCCTGCTCTCCCCGCACATCCTGTCCAGCGCCCTTACCGGGACCTCGCCTATTCTAAGGCCCTTTTTCGCCGCGCTTATGATGACCTCGGCCGCCTGGAACTGGTCTTCCCTGAGGTCGACCTCGGACAAGCGCGCCATGTTGAAGGCCTTGAGTCCGCTGGAGCAGTCGGTAAGCTTCAACCCGGTCATGGTGTTTATGAGCAGGGTGAAGAAGACTATGCCTGTACGCCTGAGTGTGCCTCGCACCCCGCCGCCAGCCATGCGCGATCCTATGACAAGGTCGTATCGGCCTTCCAGAACCGGTACGACGAGTTTCTCGATGTCGCCGGGCTCGTGCTGGTTGTCGGCGTCCATGGTGACCCCGATCCTGACCCCGGACTTCTTCAATATGTCGTAACCAAGCCTGCTCGCGGCGCCCTGCCCCCTGTTTATGGGATTCCTCACCACCAGGCAACCGGCGGCCGCGGCGACATCCGAGGTGCCGTCGGAGCTTCCGTCGTCAACGACCATGGTGCCCGTCTCTATCCCCCTGATCTCCGACGGCATGCGCGGCAGCAGGCCCTTGAGGTTCTCCGCCTCATCGTATGCAGGGATTATGACCATTATGGGTCTTATCCTTTCCATCATCTTCGGATCTTCATCCATCTCCCTCATCCCAAGACTCCTGACCAGGAGGTCGAACTGGTGTCTGGTCTCGTCGAGACGGGCCTTGGCGTAGAGGACGAAAAAGAGCAAAAAGATGTTCGATCCTATCAACAGCGCAAGGATACGGCCGCGTTCGGCCTGTTTCAGGGCCAGAAAGTCCCTGAAGGCATTGAGTATGTCAGGTCTCAGGCACACCGAGATGAGAAGGAGGTTGAAGAAGAGCGAAAGGACGAAGTTGGACTTCTTCCACTTCGGGCCACGGTAGACCCAGAAGGTCAGCGCAAGCCCTGCAACCCCTATGACAAGCCCTATGAGCCTCAGGTTGGACATCGTCTCAATAACTCTCTCCGCGCGGTATCCTGCAGTCGCATCCCTGCAGTGTATCCATATCCAATCCCATGCTGCCTGCCAAGGCCTCCACCTGGGCGTAATCATCCGGTGCATGCTCCCTGAGCCATTCGAGATCACCGGGCAGCCACTCGTTTATGCAGAGCAGCCCCGATCCGGCGGGCCGAATCTCTCGGTGGTCTATCCTGTATATGGCGACCGTTCTGTTGGCGAACTCCCTTCTTGCCCAGGGAACACGGTCGAAGTACCGGCCAAGAAATATATTCCTGTGTGATATCACCAGGTAATCCGCCCTTTCTTTGCGAAGTCTATCAAGAATGGCCTCTTCGTGAATGTGCAGGACGAGGCGCCTTTTGAGGGAGCTGTCGCGGAACCTCGTGTAGGTGAGGAAGAACACCGGTACGGACCTCGCGGGTTGAGGCCCGGTTTGGCGGTCGAAAGGTATGAAAGCCCTTTCGGCGAAGTCTACGTCACCTACCGGATAAGGCATAGCATCGAAGAAGTTCAACCCTTCGCTGGTATAGCCGTCCGCAACGACCTTGCTCGTGCCGGGTGCATTGTCCTTGAGCCACAAGGACGCCTCCCTGAGCTCGGGCGTAAACCTTCCCACGACATCCATTCTCCCGGTAAGAAGGAATGAGTGAAAGATGTCCCTGGTCCGGTCGCTGTCGATCTCCCCGGCCTGAAGCCATATCAGCAAGATCCCGGCAAGGAGCGCCCCTGATGTGCGCTTCACCCCCGGAGCCGCGCCGATGAGGCGGGCCAGGAAGCCGAACACGCCGCAAAGTGTGGCACCGACCGCAATGTACAGCAGGTAGTAGACCACGCTCGTCTGCCCCGGACGAAAACCCATGCTTCCTGTAATGAGGATCACCGGCAGAAAGCAGAGCGTCGAGCCCAAAATGATCAGGTCGGCCGGTCTCCCTTGCAGCGTCCCGCGTACGGCCACGTACAGCCACGAGAGCACCAAGACCGGTCCAATGGGCAGGGCTATGATGCGGAGCTTGTCGTTGTAGAACCGCACAAGGGCATCGATGAGGCCAGAGCTCAGCACATGGCTCCAGAAGGCCGTTGGTCCGGTGAAGCCGGCCTCAACAATGGGCCCGGTCTGTACGTCAGGAGAGGCCGAACCGAGCACCGCAAGCGGTCCGCCGTGCGCAAGCCAGGCATAGAGCGCCCACGGCCCCACGAGACAGAGCACCCCCGCCAAGAAAGACAGCGCCTCTCCAACCCCCGGCATCCCCTTCTCCGTACGGCCGAGGGCCGCGACAAAAAGGGGCACACCCAAGAAAAGGAGCATGGATTCCTTCACCAGCACCGCGGTGCCGAGGGCGACCCCGGCCGCAAGGAACGAAGCTCTGGTCCCCCTCCTGAGCGAGCGGTGGAAGAGGAGTATGAAAGCCAACATGAAGAACGGCAGCACGATGTCTGTATCTATACTCCTCGTCATCGTGTGTATCTCCTCGGACGAGAGCACGAGCCCCGCTGCCAGAAGGCCTGCACCCATGCCGTAAAGGACCCTGCCGCATATATATACGAGCACCACCCCCAGGGCGAAGAGTATGTTCACCACGAGGGCCGCTGACTCCACGCCGTAACCGAAGATCCAGTAACCCGCCGCAACAAGCGCGGGAAATATCGGGCCGCGAGAGATGGAGTTCAGCTGCCCGGGCATGTGGCCGTTATATACGGCCTTTGCCTGCAAGAGGTACTGTGCAGAGTTGTTGTCGACAACGACCTTTACAAACGGCAGTACCAGGAGAGCCACCACGAGAACAACGAGAACCGCCAGTATGTCAATCCCGCGTGTGGTCGAAGCCGTACGGATGCGCAACCACAAGGCATCCCTTGTTGCGGCGTTATCGCATGCAACCGTATCCATGCCAACCCCCGGTTCGGTTCATGAGATGCCATCTGCGCGGAAGTCAACCTGCCGGCAAACGTACTTCTCAACGCATAAGAGGACGTCACCACCGCATGCGCATGGCTGTGTGGTCACGCAGGGCCTCCGGTTTTCCGCCTGACAAGACCCTCTCCATGCCGATGAGCGCGTAGAAGCATCTTTCGAGCTTTTCAGCCAATATATCGTAACTCCTCTCGTTCAAGACGAAGTCCCTTCCCCTCTCCCCCATCCTCCTCGCCTCGTCCGGATGCGAGAGGAGCCGGACCACGGCACTGGCAAATGCATCCGCATCGTACGGCACGCATACTCCGCCCCCTGAACTTTTCAGCACGTAAGACTGATCGGGGGTGTCGGACGCCACGACGGGACAACACAGGCCGAGCATCTCAGTGAACTTGTACGGCGAGCTTACGTTGTAAAGGGGTATCGTCTCTATGGGCGAAAGCCCGACATCGGCCGCGGCTATGTAGTCGGGTATCTCCCTGTACGGGACCGGAGGCACCAGGACCACGCTGCCCAGGATGCCGGCTGCGGCGAACTTTTTCCGAAGTACCGGCAGGTACCTCTCCTCGCCGTGTCCGTAGAGAAGGAGCATCCTTGCATCCGGGATACTCCGCACCACGCGCTCCATTATTGCGACAAGTATAGATGAGTCGCGCGGCGGGCTTATGGTGCCCATGTAAAAGACGACCGGACGGTCTGCAAGGCCGAACCTTTTCCTTACCCCTTTCCCGTCGAGGGTCTTGGGATCTATCCGGGGATCGAAACCGGCCGGCAGGGAGTCGACCCTGCCCGGGGCCACGCCGAGCTCATTCACCACCAA
This sequence comes from Deltaproteobacteria bacterium, assembly GCA_015492495.1. Classification (GTDB taxonomy): domain Bacteria; phylum Desulfobacterota; class GWC2-55-46; order GWC2-55-46; family DRQE01; genus S146-62. Next base: position 13,289 of record WGEY01000001.1, read on the forward strand.
GTCGGCCCAGTAACCGCTCATGGTGTAGACGAAGTCCGCACAGCGCGTAACCCTGTTTCTGATCGGTATACCCGCCAATGCGGCCGCCTCGGCCACGATGCGCGGCCTGCGGTATCCAAGACGCGCGGCCGTCCTGTGGGACTCTAGCGTCGGATAGCCCAGGTAATAGACAAAGGGTATTTTCGCCCTCCTGCAGGCCCTGTATGCCGCAAGCCCTATGCGCACGTGGTTGCGAACGAAGACCACGTCCACATTCCGCTCCCGTATCACCCGTGGAAACAGCCTGCCAAGAAGAGGCTTGTAGAAGAGGTAATTCAGCATGGTCGCAAGCCTGCCCTTTCCGGCCTTCAGGGGGGCGAGCACGACCTCGGTTGAGCCTAACCTTTTCGACTCTCCCCTCTTCGACGCCTCCTTGGACAAAAGCAGCCATGTGACACTATGTCCACGCTCCACCAGAAAGCGGCCGAAGATCTCCTGCATGTAGCCGTAGGTCAGCGGGTACTCGCTGTTGTCGACGACCAGTATGTTCAAAGTGCGCATGCCGGCAACGTGCATTTGACCTCCTTGTCGATCTCTTCGATTATTTCGCGCAGTATGTCTTCGAGCGGTGTATGCGGGGTCCATCCGACGAGTTCCCTTATCTTGGTCGTGTCCGGAACGCGGCGGCGCATGTCCTCGAACCCCTTCTCGTACGCCTCGTTGTAGGGGATGAACTCTATCTCTGAGCTCGACCCCGTCAAAGCCACTACGCGTCTTGCCAGCTCGAGTATGGATATCTCTTGGCTCGATCCTATGTTGAAGACATCACCAACCGCGCCGGCATTCTCGGAGAGCGCTATTATGGCCTCGACCACATCCCTGACAGCGCTGAAACAGCGCGACTGCATGCCGTCGCCGTATACGGTAAGCGGTGCACCTGTCAGCGCTTGGCGCACGAAGCGAGGCACCACCATGCCGTAGCGGCCCGTCTGGCGCGGACCGATGGTGTTGAAGAGCCTGAAGTTCACGACCGGCAGCTTCTTTTCGTGCCAGTAGGCAAGCGCCAGGAACTCGTCTATGGCCTTGGAACAGGAATAGCTCCACCTGCTCTTCGTCGTGGCCCCGAGCACCCGGTCGTCGTCCTCCTTGAACGGCACGCGGTTGTTCTTTCCGTAGATCTCTGAGGTGGAGGCCACGAGCACCTTCTTTCTGTACCTGTTCGCTATCCTCAGGACGTATTCGGTACCGATGATATTGTTCTCGATCACGTGCACCGGCCTCTTGATTATGAGCTCCACGCCGACGGCCGCGGCCAGGTGAAATATGACGTCGCACTCGCTCACGAGCCTGTCCATGACGGTCTCGTTCGTTATCGTCTCGATCGCATAGTGGAATCCCTTGCGCCCCATGAGGTGCCTGATGTTGTCCAGGGACCCTGTCGACAGGTCGTCTATCACCGTTACGCTACTACCTCTCTCCAGAAGCTCCTCTGCCAGGTGGCTTCCAATGAAGCCGGCTCCTCCCGTAATCAGCGCCCTCTTCATATTCGCTCCTTTCCGATTTTAAAAGTCCGGCGGCGAACCTGCCTATCGCGGCCCCGGCGCAACCGGGATACGGCCCGCACTCCTCCGCCCTCAGCCTGTCCCTCCCCTCCCTGTCCAGACGAGGCTCCTCCAGGTATCTCTTTGTCTGTTCGAGCAACTCCTCCCTGCTGAAGACCGTCCTCACCCCTCCGCTTCGCATGACGCGGCGGTTGTGCGACTCGTTGTAATCGAAGACGAGGTCCTGCAATGGGTTTCCGGGATCCCTCTTTTCACCGTTGAAGCAGATATTTATGGTCGGCAGCTGGAATATGCTCGCCTCTATCGTGAGGGTTGAAAACATGTTTATCATCACGTCGCTGTGCACGAGTATGGACTTAAGCACGCAGAACTCCGTGTCGTTGAGGTCATGGCTGATGTTCCTGGAGTCGAACTCGGGATCATTGAAGACGACGAAGGGGTACTTCTTCCTCAAGCGTTCGTACCCGTCGAGCACCTTCTTGAAGACGAGCTGTCCATTGCGCTGCCTCCAGTGCAGCGGATGGAGGCGTACGAGCATCTGGCAGGGCATGCCGAAGTATCCCCTCTCTATGGCCCCGGCCACCATCTCCACCACCTCGTCCGACCAGGGACAGGTGTTCGGGGACTTGGTCGCGAAGAATATGGTCTTCTTCGAAGGATCGAGACCGAACCTCCGGCAGAAGGTCTCCCTATCCCAGGCAGTCCCGCCGTTGAAGTAGTAGTCGAAGTGAGCCACACCACCTACGAATATCCTCCCGGGGTCTATGTCGTGGAGCTCAACGAGCTCGCGCTTCATGTTCTCTGTCCACGCCACCACGTAATCCGGCCTGGAGCCTGCGTACCCCTTTGTGCTGGTATTGTCCATGCCGAGTATGACGGATGTGACCATCGCCCCGTATCTTCGCGCCTCGCGCATTATGTAGCGGTCGAAGTCCAGGTTGCCGAGGCTCGAGACAACGACCATCGAGGGCCTGTACTTTTCAAAAAGTTTCCTGTGAAAGTCCGGCGTGAACAGAAGATCCTCCAACGCCACGAATCCTTTTCTGAGGCGTCGGCTCTTCTTGAGCACCCTTATCGCGGCTCCTAGAAACGCGACCTTCCAGGGTTTCGGCCTGCCGGTCCTTCGGGCCGTCTCCTTGAGTGCGCGGAAGTAGTTGTCGGCCGTGCGAGTGTCATAACGGCCGTTCAAAGTATAGAGGCGGATGGTCCTCATAACCTTCTGGACCATCGAACCGTTCTGGTAGGCCTCGCACTTCGCGGTCTCGAACCTTTCGGTATGTACGTTCTTGGCTTCAAAGGATCTTCTGAAGTCAGGATCCCCTCCGTTGGGGCTGAGTATAACCACCCTGAGGCCGCTCTCGACGAGGGTCCTCAGCACGTCCGTACGCAGAAGATAGCGCACACCGAACCCCTGGTGGACCACCAGGAAGACCGTCTCATGTCCGTTCCTTTCCGCTCCGTCCATATCCCTATGCACCCGTACCGGTGGATTCCATTTCCTTGTCCGCGAACTCCTCACACGCATCCAGCGGCTCTATGCGTCCGCCCTCCATCCTGTAGACCACATCCGCGCCATCTACGATAGAGTACCTGTGTGCTATCACGAGGATCGTCTTCTCCCCTCTCATCTCCTCAATGGTCCGGCGTACCACCCGCTCCGTGTCCGCATCGAGTGCGCTGGTGGCCTCATCAAAGACGAGTATGTCCGGGTCCCTGATGAGCGCCCTTGCTATGGCAATACGCTGGCGTTCGCCACCTGATATGCACATCCCCCTGTCACCCATGACGGTGTCAAAGCCGTGTGGAAGGGCCTTTATGAAGTCATAGGCCCCTGCCCTGCGTGCGGCCTCGACGATCTCTTCCTCCGCAGCACCCGGATTGCCGAGCAGGATGTTCTCCCTTACCGTTGTATTGAAGATGAACGCGTCCTGACTCACGAACCCCATGAGCCTGCGCCAGGAGCCGGGATCAATTGACCTGAGCTCCATCCCGTTTATGACGATGCGTCCGGTATAGTCGTCATAGAAGCCGTTCAGGAGATCGAGCACAGTGGACTTGCCCGCACCGGAGTGGCCGACGAGCGCGGTCATCCCGCCCCTGAGTATCCTCAGGTTAGCATCCTTGAGGACCGGCTGCCTCGATCCCGGGTACGTGAACGATACATCCTCGAATACGATATCCGTCTCAAGCCGTCGAATCGGCGCACCGCCGGTTGTCGCACCGGCCGGTGCGTCCTCCTTGCAGAGTCCGTGGACAAGCCTGAGAGAGGGGACAAACGACAGGAGCGACATCCTCTGCGAAAAGAGGTGCGATATCACCCTGAAGAGCCTGTAGCTTACTACCATGAAGAAACTCAAGGTGGGCAGAACGCTTGAGGCCGACACCTTGGCCGAGTACTCGAAGTAGATCAATATACCCACCAGTCCTCCCACGACCGCCGTCTCCCCGGCAGGGATGGAGAGCCCCTCTATGACGCTGAACTTCGTTATGATACGTACGAGCCTGCTCAGGTCCTTTCTTATATGTTCATAAATCCTCTCTTCAAGTGAATATATCTTCACCTGCCTGATCCCGTTCAGCGCCTCCTCGGCCTTGGTATGCAACGCCTGGTTCAGACGTATCCTTTCTTCGCCCACCGATATGGAATACCGTCTGCTCACGCCAAAAAGAAACGCACAGGCAAGTGCCGCCGCAGCCATGATGACAAGAGTGACCTTATAGTTGACGAGAAACATGGCAAGGACGAGGCCCGCCGACACAAACACCTGGGCCATGAAACCCACGAGAAACTTCAGTGACTTGGACGCGTACAGGGGCTCTGGGATGAGGTTGTTTATCATGGCCCCCTTCTTCTGCGAGATGATCTCGTTATAGCCGCTCCCGAGGTACCTTTTCAGTACGGCGCACGTCCAGTACTCCCTCAACGAATTGGCGAAGTATGCCGAAAAACCGGCCTTCGCCACCGTCATGAGGTTCTTGAAGACGAAGACGACGAGAATGATCGCGCCTAAGAGCTTGTAGTCCTGGCCGAAGAGGTTCGTCAATGCGTTGTTCAGCAGAACGACTGCACGGCCCGCTCCGGCAGAACCGCCGTCTGCGCCCAGGACCGCCCCGAGAAACGGTATGATCATCCCCATGCCCACCGCCTCGCTGATCGCCGCAAGGACGAGGATCAGGAGCAGGACCACGGCATGCGGTCTGAAAGGGCCCAACGCATCCCATATGAACTTCATTCTCTTCAAGGTCTTCATCCGCGAGGCCTTCAACTCAGCCTGAAGTACAGTTCCTCCGTCTGTTCCTGTGTCATCGGGCGCCCGTCTCCACGGCCGAGAGAGCCGAGCTTCCTCTTCCATGCCGACATATCAAGGACCTTCGTGGTCTTGAACGCATACTTCGCAAGCGAACGGCACCAGCCCCTGAGGCGCCAGAACCTGTGGCTTGCGCGGAGCAGATCAACGAAGTTCTTCTCCATGGTCCTCTCGGCGTAATCAAGGAGGTCCTCGAACTCTTCATCCGACATCTCCGTCAGGTTTACGAGCACGCGGCCTGTGGCGAACCCGGCCTCGTAGCGTGAAACACGCTCCAGGTAGGTCGCCTCGTTCTCTATGAGCCCTCTCTTAAGGCATTCGTCGAAGAGCGCCGAACCGGGAAGCGGGGTGAGGATGTTGAACCTTCTTGGAGGAAGTCCCACCCTCTTGAAGAGCGCGATCGTATCCTCAACCGACTCCCTGTCCTCACCCGGAAAGCCGTAGAGTAGCTGCGCCCTGACCATCAGCCCGTTCCTCAGCGCGGCCCGTATGGCCCTTTCGTTCTGCTCCACCGTTGCGGTCTTGTTCATGGCCTTAAGCATCCTCTCGCTTCCCGACTCGAGCCCTATGCCCACCCCGATGCATCCGGCATCCCTCATGGCCCCAGCGAGCTCGTCGGTGAGGATATCGGCCCTTGCCTGTCCCGACCACACAAGCCCCAGCGGCTTTATCTTCGAGCAAAACTCGAGCGTCCTCTTCCTGTTGATGATCAGGAGATCGTCCAGGAAAAATATTCCTTCTACACCGTACCTCTCCTTGAGAAGCTCTATTTCCGCTATGATATTGTCTATGGAGCGCAACCGCGTCCTGTTCACGGACCTAGAGCAGAAGGCGCAGTGATAGGGGCAACCCATGCCGGTGATCATCCCTATGGTCCTCGTGGCCGCCGGATTCCTTATAGGGTTGAAGAGTCGCGCCGCCGGTCCGGATTCGTACAGGATGAGCTGCTTGGAGAGGTACGGCCGCATGTTGAATGACTCGTAATCTGGAAACGGATAGTCGTCCCGCGACTTGGTATAGCTGCGCGGTGCGGTCCTTACCAGCCTGCCTTCCTTGAGGTACGCTATTCCATGAACCCTTCCCGGGTCGTCCATGTTCTCCATGAGCTCCGTAACCGTTTCTTCGCCCTCGCCGATGACGCATACGTCCACCCCGGTATGCTCGAGCACGGTGTATGGGCTATAGGTGGCAAGGGGTCCGCCGAGTATAACCGGCCTGTCCCTGTACTTCTTGATAAGCCGGCTCAGCCCCTTGACGTAGCTGTACTGCGGAGACATCGCCGTAATGCCGTAGACGTCGTAATCGGTGCCCCTTATGAAGCCGGCTACCTCGTGCCTGTTGAGGCACTCGGTCTCGTTGTCCAGGACTTCAACGCTGTGACCTTTTTCCTTCAGCACGGCAGCAATGAGTCCGAGCGCCACCGGGAAGTGCGCCGGTCTGCCCTTCACAGGAGCCTTCCTCGACGCCATGGGATTTATGAGAAGGATCTTCATACCACACCACCGTCCGTGTCGGTCATATGGTAAACCTCCTGCCGGTCTTTTTTTCCACCAGCGAGAGGGCGGTGTTGTAGTAATGGACCAGATCCGACTCGCTAAGGTCGTTGACCTCGGTCTGGCAACGGTTCCTCTCGTACCTCTCCCAGTTGATACGGAATCCCGGGAGCCACCTCATCCCACCCTCCCCCTCTCAACCATCTCGAAGAGCTCTGCGCCGGGGTATATGTCGACTATGTTGACCGGCATCATGTCCAGATCCAGAGAGGCCATGAAGTTCAAGTTCTCTCTGACCGTGCGATGTGTCTCGTAGGGAAGCCCTAAAATGAAGCCTCCGTGGATGAGCCTCATGCCGCTCTCTCTGACGACCGAGATCGCCCTCAGGATATCCCTCGTCGTGAAGTTCTTCCTGTTCTTCTTGAGAACAAGGTCGCTGCCGGACTTCAGCCCGAAGTTCACGTATACAGCCCCTGCCCGGACAGCGCAATCGAAGGCCGCCTTGACGACCACATCCACCCTCGTCTCGAAGCCCCACCTGATCCGCCTGTCGACGCCGCCACGCATCATCTCGCCGCAGACGGCTTAGAACCACTTCCGATCCGTCGTCATGCAGCTGTCCTCGAAGTAGATGAAGGCGGCGTTTATCTCCTCGATGAGGTAGTTGATCTCCTCGACGATCTTGTCGGGCCTGCGCTTCCTGACCTTTCTTGTAAGGAGCGGCATGCAAAAGGTACAGAGAAACGGGCAACCCCTTGACCCGAAGATCGAAAAATACCGCTCCGCCCTGCCTGTTATATGATTCACCTCACCCCCGTAGTCATCGAGGTTGTACCTCTCGTACGTAGGAAAGGGCGCATCATCGATCGCCTGAAGGAGCTTCCCAGCACCCGTGGAGTGAAACTCGCCGTCCGTCCCCCTCCAGGTCAAGCCGGCTACGTGCCCGAATTCGTGCCCGCCCCGGAGCAGTGTCTCCACGATCCCTGCGAACGGCAGCTCCCCCTCCCCCCTGACGATCACGTCTATAGCAGGGCACTCCTTGAGCGTGAACTCCGGCAGTGCGGTGCCGTGCATCCCTCCCAGAACAACGAGAGCCCCTCTGTCTACCTCCTTAGCAAGCCCTGCCAGCCTGTACGCCGAAGGTATGTTGAAGGTCGTGGCGGATATACCAACGAGGTCAGGCCCGATCTCCGAAAGCCTCTGCCTCACATCGTCGTCGAAAAGCCTCTGCGGCACGGTCTCCATCACGGTGACCTCCACCCTGTCACC
>WGEY01000002.1 GCA_015492495.1 Deltaproteobacteria bacterium
CGGGAGGTACGTAGGAGGACAAGACCCATGGGGGTCTTCAGCGACAGAACGAGCATCGAAAGAATACTATACGCAGTCTTTACCTATGAAAACAAAAAACAACGAACCGCTGCCCCTTTCCTTATGACACAAAATATTTGACGTTACCTTGGGGCCATGCTGATTTGGGCCACAATTTGGGACCAGAAAGCAGACACCGGCCTCGCCTGAGGTTTATATTGGCCAGTTTGAAGGATCTTTTCGATCCCGCAGGGCTGGACCTGGTTCCCGTTCATACAAGGTGTCCTTTTCAAGGTAATACGTCCTTGCCCCCGTTTCACCTTGTTTACGTCCTCCCACTCCATTTTCGTCGCAAGAAGGAGTTGTAGTAGCTGTACGTATTCGTGATATGGTCAACTTACAGCTTCCACCTTGAACATGCCGAGCGCCTGTCTGCGTGCGGATACGCACAGGCAGGCATTCCCCGAAGCCCGCTTCGTGGTTGGCGAGCGAAATGTAATCGGATAGCTCCATAAACGAGAGGATTCCCTGCAGCTTGCTGTATGGAGCTTCAAACCACCGGACAAATGGTCTTCCAGCCCTTGTTGGTTGCATGTACCGTCTCATCCACGCCACTTCCCTCTCTGTCGCGATCCCCTTTCTTGTCCCGAGAGGCCACCGGCAGCCTGTGGCATGGGAGAGGGCACGTACCCTATACATTGGCTGACCGGGGTGCGGTTCGATGGTGTCGGAGAATTTTACAGTTCAGGGCTTCCGGTGTCCAACAGGAATCAGTTTCTCGGAGAAGTTCAATAAAATCAACTGGTTGCAAAAGGTGAAATTGTGGCGTGAAATTTGCATTATAAAAATGACAGCCGCTCGGTCGGTGCTTGCCTGGACAATAAACACGCGCACTGCGAAGCGGTAAGATGGCATTGCTCTGATTAAAAACAGTATAACAGGGGCAGCAATCTCTGTTTTATATGGGCAGGTTGTCTGGAGAGGTCGCTCTGAGATTCGGGTTTTGTGTCAAAATCCGAAAAGATGGCAGGTGAAAAAGTATTAAGAAGGTACGTGGTTTGCCGGTCGACCTGTCGATCTGATGATGCTTCTGTGTTTCTCGGTGCAGGCCAATGCTCCGTTGATACCGAGAGGTACCGAGACCCGGGCAATCGACTCATCGATGATGATATTGGTATCACCTGGTATGCCTGCACGAAAGGATTGAGCACATTCCAAGGCCTGTTGGGCGGAGAATTTGACGGTGGAGTTCAGCGGCACCGGTGACACGGACCAGAGGACCACTTCTCTTTCAGTGGGTGGGGTGGACCCTTTTCCGCACGTCTCCTTTTTGCTTTGCCACCGGGCCTTGTCAGGCTGGATTCGCATCGACACGGAGGCTGTGGAAGATGCATGCCACAGTCCTCAGAAATAAGCCTGCTTGTCAATAAGATCGTGCGGCCATCGGCTGCTCCAAGAAGAGGTTTTTGCTGACCTGCCTCCATACGGTTAGCGTGAATAACAAGCTTGGGCGACACGCTCCTCTACAACATCAAGCTGATCCGCCTTGATGCGCCGAACGCCGTTTTCGAGCCGGACAAATGCTTCTTTTCGGTTCCGGCCTTGCCGCCCTTGCGTGGCAGAAGAGAAGGCTATAGACAGGGAGTGAATGCCCACCGCGGTGCGGTAGAGCAAGGTTACCGTCTCTTTAATATCCGGGGGAGGGAGATCATGGCTTTGAGACAAGCTCGAACCTGTATCGTAACGTACCGGATCGGATCATGAACAAGAAGAAGTATACCAGCTTCGAAGGGAGGAAATCGTGAAGACTAGAAAGATGCTCACACCCATTGCGGGTTTGATCCTGCTGATTTTCGGTCTGGCTGGCAATGCAGGGGCTTTGACAATCACGGACCTGTATGGCGACAAGGACAGTTTTGGAACGGAAAAGCCCTTGGGGCAATACGTATCGGTAAACGAAGTACTGGCGACATCTCCGTCCCCCTCCGACGGCGATTTTGACCGGTGGAACTTAGACTCGTTCAGCTGGACGCACAGTATAGCAATCCCTTCCGGGGCGACAATTATCAGCGCAACGCTTGAGGTACACAGCCTGGACATGGAGGACGCCGGCGCCGGAGACGGCCTCGGAGGAGGGCCCTTTGACGACAAGCTCTTTTTGGACGGCGTCGAGCTGCCCGGAGCATTCGATACGGTCTATACCCCTGATGGGACCGCCGTCACATCTTTGCCGCCCAATATGACCGTTCTGATCATCCCGGACTCGTTTTTCGGCAGTATTCTGGACGGCTCCCTGGATGTGCTGCTTGATCCGGCTGGCGGATCATTGAAGGATGCCATAGCCTTGGATTATGCCGAACTAACCGTTGAATATGAGGCGGCGGCTCCAGTACCCGAGCCTTCCACCGCGCTCCTTCTCGGTGCAGGGCTCATAGCCGTTGTTTGTCTTGGGAAAAGGTTCAGGTTTAAAGCGTTGTCTTAGCCGCTGTCGCCTTGGGGAAAACGCCCGCTATCCAAGGGATGGCGGGCGTTTTTTTGGTGCGCCAGGCATGGCGCGCAGCGCCGTGACTGGCGCTATTCCCCGAGCTGTGGTGGTGAGGGGATGGCTTGGGGGTGGAAGTCCCCTACCGGCCCGGCAAGGGGAACGGTTAGCCGAACGGCA
>WGEY01000003.1 GCA_015492495.1 Deltaproteobacteria bacterium
ATTCGCAGCCGTCGGGACCGGGGTGAACCTCAATGCGCTAACGGGCACATTCTTTCTGCCGCTCGTCGCAAGTCCGCTTGTCGCCGTTGTCTTCGGCCGAGTCGGCTACGTGGCGTGCCACGGGCTCACACGCGGTCTCGGCATATCCGGACGATCATGCGCCTGCATCGGTGAGGAACTCCGCTACCGGACGCCTTCGGAGGTGTTCTCCGACGGCCGGGCGGCGGCCGCAGGCCCCGCAAGGGTTGTAACAGCCTCTGTGGATACCGTGGACAACTGCACCGAGAGATACGGTGGGAGGCTCATGGGTGTAGAACTCCGGAGGATCGTGGATACGGCCCGCACCCTGAGCGCCGGAAGCGTGAGCTTTGCCAGGGGGCTGAACGACACGCCCAAGATAGTGGCCCTCCTTCTGGTGATAAAAGGCCTCGGCATCGAGTGGGGCATGGCGGCCGTGGCGCTGGGCATGGCCGCGGGCGGCATACTCAACTCACGGAAGGTAGCCGAGAAGATGAGCCGGAAGATAACCCCCATGAGCCGGGGCCAGGGGTTCGTCGCAAACACAGTGACCGCACTCATGGTGATCGTCTTAAGCCGCATGGGAATGCCGGTATCCACGACCCATGTATCCGTGGGCTCCATATTCGGCATCGGACTTGTAACAAGGAGGTCCGACCGCAGGGTCGTAGGCGAAATACTCGCGGCATGGCTGCTCACGCTTCCGGCCGCCGCCCTGGCCGGCGCGGCCGTCTACCAGCTTTTCCAGCACAACTGATACCGCCTTCCCGACAACGGCCTCCAAGCGAACCGATCCACACCTCGGGGATTGAAGATTCCGTCCATTTTCAATATACTATGGGTGTGCATCACACATCCTACATAGAGATCAGCTCCAGGGGGTTTTCCGACATCATAGACATAACCTCGGATGTCGAATCCGCCCTGGCCTCTTCCGGCCTCACACATGGCCTCCTCACGGTCTTCGTTCCCGGCTCGACCGGGTCCGTGACGACCATAGAGTACGAAAGCGGTGTCGTGGAGGACCTCAGGGAGGCCATCGAGAGGCTTGTCACCTCGGACAGGGCCTACAGACACGACCTCAAGTGGGGCGACGGCAACGGATTCTCGCATGTACGCGCGGCACTCTTCAAGCCGGGTTTGACCCTACCGTTTTCAGACGGCCGGCTCGTCCTCGGCACCTGGCAGCAGATCGTCTTCATCGACTTCGACAACAGACCCCGCAACCGGCGCCTGGTAGTCCAGATCGTGGGTGACTGACGACGCCCCCGGACTCCAAGGCAGGTTTGGACAGATGAACCGGACCCCCCGAAACATAAAAGTTACCGGCCTCGGCCAATGCTCGCTGGATACCATCGCCTTGGTGGATGGTTATCCGCGCGAGGACACAAAGCCCGAGGCAATCGACATAATAGTCGAGGGCGGCGGGCCGGTGGCAACGGCGCTCGTTGCGCTGAGCCGTCTCGGCGCAAGGACCACCTTCATCGGAAGGATATCCGATGACGCAGCGGGCCGTGAAATAAAGAGGGGGCTCAGGAGAGAAGGGGTCTCGACACGCGGGCTCAGGACGAAGAAGGGAGGGGCGTCCCAGAGGGCGTTCATCATAGTGAACACAAGGACGGCTTCGAGGACCGTCATATGGAAGAGGCCCACGGTGCCCGAGCTCGAGCCGGATGAGGTGGACCCGGCACTCATACGGGGCGCCTCACTGCTCCTTCTGGACGGCCTGATGGTCGACGCCTCACTGAGGGCGGCGAAGATCGCAAGGGAGTACAACATACCGGTCATGCTCGATGCCGGAAGGCTACGCGAAGGCACCCTCGAGATTGTAAAACGCTCCGACTACATCGTGGGCTCAGAGAGGCTTGCGAAGGACCTTGCGTCCACCCCGGCAAGGGCCATCGAAAGGCTCTGTTCCATCAGGCCCGGTGCGGCGGCCGTAACCATAACCCTGGGGAGGCGGGGAAGCATCACCCGTACAGGTGGAAGGACTATACGCACGCCCGCCTTCAGGGTCGAGGCCGTGGACACGACCGGGGCAGGGGACGTCTTCCACGGCGGCTATGCCTACGGCATAGCCAAGGGCTGGAAGATGGAAGAGACACTGAGGTTCGCCTCGGCACTATCTGCACTCAAGTGTCTAAGCCCCGGTGGAAGGTCCGGCATACCCGGTCTTGGAGAGGTCCTCGACTTCATGAAAAGACACGCCGGCTGAAAATCACACAACCTTGTCATACAGCCTTCCGTGGAGAAGAGATGGCGGATTTTGCCAAACTGTCAAACGGGGTTATACTCTTCGCTGTAGCCTTGGTGCAAGAGGATATTCCCTGTGGACAACTTAGGTCTCGTTAATGATAGGCGGCGGAGTCGGGGGGGTGTAGCCGCAAGCGGGGCTGGGATGACACGGTAAACAATGGAGGAGCGGCCCGGCCGGGGTGAAAGGCATGCTGCGGGGACTCGGCGTATAAGAAGTTTTTTTACAACCGCGCTTCGCTCGCCGTGCGTTTTTATAAACGGTCGTTCAGAAAAGAAGGGATAGATGAAACGGGGAACACTCAAGTTCATAGTACTCGTCGTTTTCATCGCCGCGGTTCTCTTTGGCGCAAGGCACTTCAACCTGAACGCATACCTCGACCAGGAGAGGCTGAGGCAGTGGATAGAGGGTTTCGGTATATGGGGGCCCGTGGTCTACATACTCACATACTCAGTCACCCCGGCCCTCATGCTGCCCGGGCTCCCGATGACGGTCCTGGGCGGGATACTGTTCGGCCCGGTCAAGGGCGTCCTCTATGTATCGATAGGTTCGACCATGGGTGCCTCGGTCGCATTCCTCGCGGCAAGGCTCGCTGGCAGGGAATGGGTCGAGGGGATGATCAAGAACTCCAGATGGCGGGAGCTGGACCGGGAGGTGGAAAGACACGGCTGGAAGATAGTGGCCTTCACACGGCTCATACCGCTCTTTCCCTACAACCTCCTCAACTATGCATACGGCCTCACACGAATAAGATTCAGCCACTACGTCATAACCTCCTACGTGTGCATGCTGCCGGCCATAACGGCGTACGTGGTCTTCTCAAGCTCCATCCTGGACCTCTTCCGCGGCAAGGTCTCGAGGGGGCTTCTCACAGGCATAATACTCATAGCGGTCGTCTCCATCATACCCGTACTGTACATGAGGCGCAAACACAAGGCCTCGCACGGTACACACTGATGCACGGACTCAACCTTCGGGAGACAGGGACCGATGTATACCAAAGGGCCTGAGGCGGCCCCATGGAACGGAAAGGAGAACCGGATGAAGATCTCTTCTGTTGTTGTTTCAACGCTCATGTTTATGGCCCTCTGGCTCCGGGTTGCTGCCGCAGCCGACCTGCAGGTGGCGGATGCCGTGGTTGCCCGCAGTATCATCGACCGTGTACCCGTGGGTGTGGCGGAGAGCTTTCCGGCCGATGTAGGGAAGGTCTGGTGTTATACCCGGATAAAGGGCGCAGAGGGGCCTACCACTATAAGCCACCGCTGGTATTACGGGGAAAGGCTCATGGCGGAGGTGCCGCTCGAGGTGAGGTCCGCCCTCTTCAGGACGTACAGCTCAAAGAGGATACTGCCCTCGTGGAAGGGTGAATGGCGGGTGGATGTGGTCTCTGAGGACGGCACGGTTCTCAAGACGGTCCGCTTCAGGATCGAATAGCCGCCTCTTCTGGCCGCAGAATGAGTTCTCTGAGAGAAGGATGGAAGGGACCGTCCACCAAGCCCTCTTCCAGCGTACTTGAGGAATGGAGCCCCACCCTCACAACCGGTATCCCGGCATCGGTGAAGATCCCGTAGACTACCCTGAGGACCCTCACCATCTCCGCAAGGGACCATGGGGTGTAGCTGCCCTCCAGGTACATCCTGTAAAGCGGCGTGTCCTTTATGACGAGCGTGGGGTATATGCGCACGAAGGAAGGCCGCAGTGAAGCGGCCTTCCTCGCACTCTCTATTATGGACTCTTCCGTATCCCCGGGAAGCCCGGGCATGAGCTGGACGCCGACCTCGATGCCGCCCCGTTGCAGGGTGCCGACGGCCCTTTCCGTATCGCGAGAATCATGTCCCCTTGCCGAAAGCCTCAGGACCTCGTCCGAGAACGACTGTGCGCCGAGCTCGACCGTCTCGACCGCGTACCGTTTCAGGAACCTTGTTATGCCGTCGTCTATGTAATCCGGTCTCGTTGAGATACGTACGGAATCCACACTGCCGTCCGCGACGAAGCTGCAGGCGGTCTCGAGGTACCGTTGCTGAATCTCCCGTTCGAGCGCGGTGAAGCTTCCGCCGTAGAAGGCTATCTCCCTTCTGCCCGAACCCTTCCACGTGGAAAGATACCTCTTGACAGTGGACACTACATCACCGGTTGCAGGCAGCCCGGCGGCTCCTGTGATATTGTTCTGATTACAGAAGACACACCGGTGTGGGCATCCGCCGAACGGTATGAATACCGGGATTACGAGCCGCTTCTTTTTAGCCATGTCTTTTCAGGGGACACAGGGACAGGTCCCGGAGAAAGCGGGGTCCTCCCTCAGAGCCCTTTCAGGGTATAACCCTTTTTCTTTAGCCTCTCGAGGGCCTCGTGCGCGGAGATCTGTTCGGCGTCCTTCTTCCTGGTCGCGGTACCCCTGCCCAGCACCTTGCCGCCTATTACGACCTCGATTGTAAAGAACCTCCTGTGCGCCGGCCCCTCCTCCTTCACCACACGGTAGACCGGCGCCTTCTTGAAGTGCCTCTGGGTGAGCTCCTGAAGCCCGGGCTTGTAGTCGAAGTGACCCGCCTTCTCTATGGACGACTCTATGAGCGGGGAAAACATCCGCTCTATGAATGAAAAGGTGGTCCGGTATCCTCCGTCGAGGTATACGGCCGCGACAAGGGCCTCGAAGGCGTTGGCCAGTATCGTCGGGTTCTCCATGCCGCCGGACTTTCTCTCACCCTTGCCGAGGAGCATCAAGGGGCCGAGGTCCAGATCCCTGGCAAGCCGCGCCAGGGTGCGCCTGTTTACGAGCCTTGCCCTTATCCTGGTGAGTTCCCCCTCCTCGAGCTCGGCATACCTCTCGTAGAGTATGTGGCTTATGATGGAAGAAAGCACCGCATCGCCCAGGAACTCGAGCCTCTCGTTTGAGACAAGCCCCTTTCCCCCACGCTCGTTCAGATACGAGCTGTGCACGAAGACCCTCTCAAGGAGCCCTTCGTCCTTGAATGCAAAGGGAAGACCGTCCTTGAACCTTTTGAAGAGCTCTTCTCTTTTCACTTTCATACCGTATAAAGAATCACCGGAATACCCGCCGACAGACCTTGCACGAAACCGGAGCCGCGGCAGAGCGGTACACGGGCAATCATTATTACAATACTACAGCACCATGCCCTGGAAATCAAATCCACGCGGTTACGGGTGAGGGCCGACGCAATGGAGGGGGAGATGAGCACCGCTTAAACCTTGCCCAGCATCCCTCCGTCAGTAACATCATGTAGTGTGACCAGGACCTCCCTTCTCTTGAGCTCATCCCCGGCGTCGATGAAGACCGGGATGTAGTTGGATGTCCTCGCCTTGAGGAGGGCGGTCCTCGAGTCGCGCGACGACTCTACCAGCACCGGGACCTCTTGACCGAGAAAACGCCTGTAGAAGCCCCGCCTCTTTGTCCTGTCCAGCTCATGGAGCCTCAAACAGCGCTCCTTCACCGTCCTTGCATCCACCTGACCGGGGTATTCGGCCGCCGGCGTTCCACGGCGCCTTGAATAGGGAAATACGTGAAGGTAGGAGACAGGCAGGTCCCTCAGGAGGGTGAAGGTGTTTTCGAACTCTCGATCCCCCTCGCCCGGAAAACCGACGATGACGTCCGCACCGATCGATATCCCCGGAACAGCCTCATGGAGCCTCTTTACCCTGTCCGCAAAGTACCGGGCTGTGTAGGGGCGCCTCATGAGCCTTAGTATGCCGTCATCCCCGCTCTCGAGCGGGAGGTGGAGGTGGTTGCACACGGTCGAAGACCCTTTGAGTACATCTATGAACTCGTCGGTCACCTCGTCCGGGTCAAGCGAGCTTATCCTGAAGCGGCAGGGATAGCCGCGCGAGTCGATCTCCCTTACGAGGTCGGTTATGGATGAACGCGGGCTCAGGTCCGCGCCGTAGGCGCCGAGGTGTATGCCGGTTAGTACGATCTCCCTGTAGCCGCTTTCGACAATCCCGTCTATCTCCTTCAACACATCGCCGAGCGGCACGCTCTTGGAGATACCCCTTGCCTTGGGTATTATGCAGTACGAACAACTCCTGTTGCAGCCGTCCTGGACCTTGAGGTTCACCCTTGTCCTTGCGTGCGAGGTCCCGGCCCGCAGGCTGAGCGGCGTGCCGTTTTCGTACCTGCCGACGATCGCAACCGGCGGCTTGGGGGGCCTGCCCCTCTTTATGCACTCAACGACCATCTCCTTTTCAGGGTTGCCGAGGATGTAGTCCACGCCCTCTATGGCCGCGACCTCGTCCGGAGAGACCTGCGCATAGCAGCCTGTGACGATTACAAGTGCATCCGGGCTCCTGCGCCTGACCCTCCGTATGAGCTGTCGGCTCTGGTAATCGGTCCTGCGCGTGACGGTGCAGGTATTTATGATGTATACGTCCGCAACGGATGAAAAGGGTACCGTCCCGAAGCCGGTGCTCCTTATGATATCCTCCATGGCGGACGAGTCATACTGGTTGGACCTGCACCCGAGCGTGGTCATCGCCACCGTCTGGATGTCGGCCGCCCTTTCTGCACCGGTATCATCTGATCGTGTATACATAGGCTGCGTTTACGCTGCGCCGTTATCTCAAGGCCCTTTCGATCCAGCCGCCTCCAACGACCTCTTCACCGCTGTAGAATACCGCTGCCTGTCCAGGTGTCACCGCCTTCTGCGGCTCCGAGAAGACGATCTTCACCCTGCCGCCGTCGAGGTGTGTCAGGACCGCCCCGGCACCAGGGTGGCGATAGCGGATCTTGACGGTCAGGGGCTGTCCGTCGGTCATCGGCCGGCCTGTCCAGTTGACGTTCCTGGCGACAAGACCGCTTGCATAGAGTTCATCCCTCGATCCCACGACAAGACGGTTCCGCTCCATGTCCATGTCCACCACGTAGTAGGGGCCCCTGCCGTCCCTTATGTCCAACCCTCTCCTCTGGCCTATGGTGTACCTGAAAAGCCCCGCGTGCGAGCCGAGGACGTTACCCGAGGTGTCCGTAATCGGACCGCCCGGGCCGCCGCCTCCCCTCGTGACGACGAAGTCCGTGTAGCTGCTTCCTTCTATGAAACAGATCTCCTGGCTGTCCTTCTTTTCAGCAACCCGAAGCCCCAGCCTTGCGGCATACCCCCTGACCTCGTCCTTTCTGAGCCCTCCTACGGGAAAGAGCACCCTTTTCATCTGGTCCTGTGTCATGGTGAAGAGAAAGTACGACTGGTCCTTCCCCTCATCCAGCCCCTTCAGGAGGTGATACGTGCCGCCGTCGTCCACCGTGATCCTTGCGTAGTGGCCCGTGGCCAGAAACCCGGCATCGAGCTCAAGGGCCTTGCGCATGAGGAGCCTGAACTTCATGACCTCGTTGCACTTAATACACGGATTCGGCGTCTCCCCGTCCATGTAGCCCTTTACGAAGTAATCCACGACCTCGCTCAAGAAGGGCCTTTCCATGTTGACCACGTAGAAGGGGATCTCCAGCGCATCGGCGACCCTCCGGGCATCGTGTATATCCTCGAGCGAACAGCAGCTGCCACCGGTTGCGCCGCCGCCGGACTCACCGCCTTCGGAGTAGTCCCACAGCTGCATGGAGATGCCCACCACCTCGAATCCGCGCTCCTTGAGGAAGGCGGCGGCGACCGAGGAGTCCACCCCGCCGCTCATGGCTACTACCACCCTGTTCGTTCCCTGCATACCCTATAAAAACAGGCGGGCAAAATTGCCCGCCTCTTAAAAAAGTTCCATCTCGCCCGCCAAAGGCTTACCGTCCAATAGCCGGCTCTTCACCTAGGGAAAAGGCCATGCAACAACCTCCGGCCCGAACCGAGAAGGATCAACCGCCCTGCTTTTTCTTCTTGTAATCCTCTATGGCTGCATGGAGGGCATCGGCCGCGAGGTTCGAACAGTGCATCTTGACCGGCGGCAGGCCGTCGAGGGCCTCGGCCACCGTTGCATTGGATATCTTCTCGGCCTCGTCAAGGGGCTTACCCTTCACGAGCTCCGTCACCATGGAGCTCGTCGCAATGGCCGCCCCGCAACCGAAGGTCTTGAACTTCACGTCGGTTATGACGTCACCCTCGACCTTTATCGAAAGCTTCATTATGTCCCCGCAGGCAGGGTTCCCTACCGTGCCAACCCCGTCTGCGTTCTCTATTTCCCCGACATTGCGGGGGTTCGAAAAATGGTCCATCACCTTTTCACTGTACATGGCATTTCACCTTTCATATCGATCTTTTTGTTCCCTTTGTTCCCTGACCATCACGACATGACCGGCCGGTAGAGACCGGCCGGCCGATGTAGTTCCTCTACGCATCTATGTCCCAAGCAGCCGCCCGCAGAAACGGCTCAGCTGCATGTCTTTTCTTCAAACGAGAGGTCCACCCCCTTTTTTTCAACCTCGCACCACAGCGGGGACATGCTCCTCATCCTCTCCACTATGGGGGGCATCTTTTCAATGAGGTAATCCACCTCCTCCTCTGTGTTGGACCTGCCGAGGCTGAACCTTACGGAACCGTGGGACAGCTCCGGGGTCAGGCCCATCGAGACGAGCACATGCGACGGCTCGAGGCTTCCGGAGGTGCAGGCGGAACCGCTCGAAGCCGCGATACCCAGCATATCGAGGTTCAAAAGGAGTGATTCTCCCTCCACGAACTCGAAGCTCAGGTTCGCGGTGTTGGGTATCCTCTTATCCTTGTGGCCGTTGCGTTTCACATGGGGTATCCTCTTCATCAACCCCTCTTCGAGCCTGTCACGGAGCCTTCTGAGGTGGGCTGTCTCCTCTTCCATATCCCTTGCGGCGATCTCACAGGCCTTTGCAAGCCCTACGATGCCGGCCACGTTCTCCGTGCCTCCCCTCCTGTTCCTCTCGTGGTGGCCTCCGTGGATAATGGGCACAACCCTGACACCGCGTCTTACGTAAAGGGCTCCCACCCCCTTCGGGGCATAGATCTTGTGCCCGGATATGCTCAGAAGGTCGCAGTTCAGGGCCTTTACATCCAGTGGGATCTTTCCGGCAGCCTGGACCGCATCGGTATGAAATGTGACCCGGTGCTCCCTTGCTATCTCGCCTATCTCGGCCACAGGAAAGACGACGCCGGTCTCGTTGTTCGCATACATGACGGTTATGAGCGTGGTCTTCGGGGTTATGGAGTCGCGTAACTCGTCGAGGTCTATCATGCCGTCCGCATCAACACCGAGGTAGGTGACATCGAACCCCTCCCTTTCGAGATACTTGCAGGTGTTCAGTACTGCCGGATGCTCCACCTTTGTCGTGATTATGTGGTTGCCCTTCGACCTCATCGAAAAGGCAACCCCCTTTATGGCGAGGTTGTCGCTCTCGGAGCCCGAGCTTGTGAATATCACCTCTATGGGGGAGCAGTTGAGGAACCCAGCAACCTTCTCCCTTGCCTCGTCCACTGCCTTCTTCGGTCCCCGGCCGGCCCAGTGTATGCTCGAAGGGTTCCCCCATTCGTCCTTGAAGTAAGGCACCATGGCATCAAAGACCTCTTCATGGATCGGGGTGGTGGCGTTGTGGTCAAAGTATATCTTCCTGTCCAAAGGAAAACCTCCTTGTCAGTATCAAGATTGTTTTATGTGCGATGCTGTATGTCGCAGGTATGCGTGGCGCTGCTGTCCGAAGGCTTGACCTCGTTGAGGAGATCCTGCACGCTTATGGAGTTCAGGAACTCCTTGATCCTGTCACCGAGCCCCTTCCAGACGGTCTGGGTGATGCAGTTTTCAGCCCTCGAGCATCCCTCGGAATCATCGTCAAGGCATGCGACGGGGTTCAGCGGTTCCTCCACTACGGTAATAACCTCTCCAACGCTTATATCGGAAGGGTCCCTCGCCAGCACATAACCTCCTCCGGGGCCCCTTACGCTCCTTACTATGTTACCCTTGCGCAGCTTGAGAAACAGCTGTTCGAGGTAGGCAAGAGAGATCCCTTCTTCCCCGGATATATCCCTGAGGGCCACTGGCCTGCCGTCCCTGTGGGATGCAAGCTTGACCATCGCCCTCACAGCGTATTGCCCCTTTGTGGTCAGTCTCATCTGCTATTCTTCCGTTATTCCTGCGCCTCTCGACAGGCAGGAGGCCCGCGGCCCTTTGCATCCACAGACCGAGACCGCATGGAGTTCCCGGCGGAAGCCCGGGGCCGCCCGCAGCTGGCAGGAGGTCTTCATAGATGCCCTTTATCCGCCCGCCGTGCATTACAAGAGATTGCACCGGATCCGCAGACAGTAGGTATAATTTAATATACCTTATCAAATTTGTCAAGTATTGTATGCCTAAATATCAGGCTTATTAGGTGTGTCCTCTTCCGTGGTCCAGTGCAACACCCGTTCGCCCCCTATCCTCGGCCGAACACAGCCCACTCAATGGGCGCATCGCCCCGCGAGGTAACGTCAAATATTTTGTGTCATAAGGAAAGGGGCAGCGGTTCGTTGTTTTTTGTTTTCATAGGTAAAGACTGCGTATAGTATTCTTTCGATGCTCGTTCTGTCGCTGAAGACCCCCATGGGTCTTGTCCTCCTACGTACCTCCCGA
>WGEY01000004.1 GCA_015492495.1 Deltaproteobacteria bacterium
CCCCTGTAATAGAGGAGTCTCCTGGTATCAAGCTCATCGAAGAGCTCCTGCGCCAGAGGGATGTCGAGATAATCGCCTACGACCCCCTCGCAATGGATAATGCCCGGGCTCACTTCGGAGACGACATCCTCTATGCATCCTCGGTAAGGGACTGCTTTGCCAATGCCTCCATATGCATAATCACGACCCAGGCCGATGAGTTCAAGTCCATAGACTCCAGCTTCATAGCCCACGACCCCACCACAATAATAGACTGCTGGAGGATGCTTGACCCTTCGAGGTTCGGTGATAATGTCAAGTATATGGCGTTGGGGAGTTCTTTCGTATGAGCAGCATCGAAGATGTCAGGCGATACTGGAACAGTCGTCCCTGCAACATAAGGCACTCTCCCAAGCCTGTAGGAAGCCGCGAATACTTCGATGAGGTGGAGGCCAGAAAGTACTTTGTAGAGCCTCACATACCGGGGTTTGCCGAATTCGAAAAGTGGCGCGGCAAGAAGGTACTCGAGATAGGTTGCGGCATAGGTACCGATTCCATAAACTTCGCCAGGGCCGGCGCCGACCTTACTGTCATAGACCTTTCCTCCGAGAGCCTCGAGCTGTGCAAGAGAAGGTTCAAGGTCTACGGCCTTGATGCAAACTTCTACTGCGGCAGCGCAGAGGAGCTGAGTAAGATAGTTCCGGTCGAAAAGTATGATCTGGTCTATTCTTTCGGAGTCCTGCACCATACCCCACACCCTGAGAAGGCCTTCAGCGAGATAAAAAAGTACTGCGGTCCAGAAACTGAGCTCAGGGTGATGCTCTATTCAAAGTGGTGCTGGAAGGTCCTCTGGATCATACTGACCTACGGCAAGGGTGCGTTCTGGAAGGCCGACGAGCTGGTAAGGACATATTCTGAGGCCCAAACAGGGTGTCCGGTGACATATTACTACTCCTTCAAAGAGGCACGTCGCCTGTTGAATGACTTTCAAGTCATTGACATCAGGAAAGAACACATATTCCCTTACGTCATTGAGAAGTATATCAGATACGAGTATGAAAAGGTATGGTACTTCCGCTGGATGCCCGCGTGGTTGTTTCGTTGGCTCGAGAGGAACTTCGGTTGGCATACATTGATACGCGCCAGGCTTAAGGGTTGATGGTGGCGTTATCTTTCATGCAGCTTGCAGGTTATGAAGATTCTTATAGTCCAGCCAACCTGCGATAAACGCGGGCACTACGGTATCTGGACCACCAAGATGTGCCAGAATCTGGCGAAAAAGGGGCATTCGGTAACCCTGTGCACGAACAGGCTCGTTCCCGAAAAATACCTGCAGGAGAAGCCGTTATTCCGGCTTTACGAGGTGGAAGGCGGCAGATACAACTTTGAAAAATTCGATGAGGCGAGAAGCAGACACCAGCTCTATTACTTCTACGGTTACTTCAGCGTCTGTTATCACATTACCAAGGCCGCGCTGAGTTTGTCGACCCGCGAGGGCTTTGATGTGATTTTCATAACCGATGCAGAGTTCCTTCTTGCATCCCTGCTTTTGAAGAGGTTCAGCGGTCGTATCCCGCCGGTTGTCATGCAGGTAAACGCAGCCAACTTTTCCTTCACAACCTACGCCGGTTCCGTTTTTAAGAAACTGTACAAGGTCTTTCAACGGAGTTTTTTCAGGCGTACGCTCGGCAAGGAGATAAGGGGCTTTGCCGTTCTGGGTGAGTGGCATAGAGAGAGGCTGCGCCGCCAGCTGCGTTTGGATGAAGATTTTCCGATAGATGTAGTACCGGATGCAGGGGATGAACCTCTGGAGTTTATGAATAAATACGATGCACGCAGGAAGCTGGGGATTGACTACGCAGGGGATATATTACTCTTCTTCGGCATGTTACGGAAGGACAAGGGCATAGGTGAGCTTCTTGAAGCCATGCGCCATGTAAGGACAGAGAACTACAGGCTCCTCGTCGTAGGGGCTCCGACCGAGTATACGGAAGAGGAGGTACGGGATATCGTCAAAAAGAACCGAATCTCCGACAGGGTGATACTGAGGCTTGAGTATGTTGCTGATGACGAAGTGCCTGCATATTTTTTTGCAGCGGATGCACTGGTTCTACCTTATTCGAATATCTATACCGGCGGGAGCGGTCCCTTGCTGAAGGGTGCCTGCACCTACAGAAGGCCTGTGATTGTAACCGATGTCTCCGAAATGGGAAGATTGACGAGACAGCACGGAATCGGATTGTTGGCCAGGCCCGGTGACCCGCATTCTTTGGCTGAAAAGATGGATGAATTCCTTGCGATGACTGAGAATGAGCGAGAGGAAATGGCGAAGAGGTCCTCTTACCTCGCAAAATTGAACTCATGGGGTTCCGTGGCAGACAGGTTTGTAAGTTTGTTCAACAAGGTCCGGCATTGATTCAGCGGTTTAACAAACTGCCGGTTGTCGCCGCCTTTGCCATTCTAAAAAATTTTTGTGAATTTTTTCAATTTATCACTTGACAATTTATATCAGCATGATATTGTATTAACCATAGATTACATGCACTTGTGTGTTCTACCCGATTTGCTGCATCAGCGTCAGGCTTGTTGAAAAACTTCAGCCTGGACGTCTCATCTTGCAAGGGACGGGATACTGTAAGACACAACCCGTCCGCCTCTCAGAATCTTCCCGTTTCTCAACCGGTGTGTAAGTAGTTGCCTCGCTTCTGTCGTCTCCGGGGCAGACGCGCATCACTGTTGAGCATCCCAAGAGAGTTCTTCTTCTCAAAGCTTCTCCGTGTACCATCATCGGTCGCTGAAAAAGTCGCGACGAGCGCATTCACCGCAGCTCGGTGTTGCGGACGGAAGTGATCTTTAGATTCCTTTCAGTTGGAGCTTCCTGCACCTTGATGCAGGAGGCTTTGGTGCCTTCCCGCGCATAGCGGGAAAGACGGCTGGATCTCTGTAGGAACCTTTTGCAAGTTGTAGGTCCTTCTCGCTCCTGTGTTACGCATCGTGGCAGAACCGTAGGGTAAGATGGATAACGAAGTAGAAGAGATAGACCTTATCGACTACCTCAAGGTCCTCTGGAAGCGTAAGTGGACCATAGCGGGTATCACCCTTTTTTCGGTGGCAGGTGCGGTTGTCGTAAGTTTCTACCTAAGCCCTCTCTACAGGGTGACGACCATCATCGAGCCGGTCAAGGAGGTCCCCCAAGATCTCACATACTCGATATTTTCCAAGGTGAGTGAGGATGTTTTCAACGACGCAATCACGAGGGTGTTGTCTCTTGAGTACTTTGCCGACCCGGAATTCACCGTCGAGGCCATAGGGGAAAACAAGGGCGATATGGCACTGGTACGCATATCCATAGAGTATCCCGACCGAGAGGAGGGTAGGCTGGTCCTTGAAGAACTGAACAGGATCATAGCCATGGAATATATCGATGGGCTTGATACGACTATCAGGAACATAGACAACGAGATAGCCAGGAAGAGGATAGACATCCTGCAGCACGAAAGAGAAGTGGAGGATCAACGCCTGGCGCTTTCTGCCGTGGATATCGAGATAGGCAGAAAGGAGCTTCGCATGGAGCAGAAGTCAGGAGACATAGTGCGGCTTGAGAACGAGATCATGAAGAACAAAAACCGCATACGGCTTTTGAAGTTAAAGCTTGAGATGATGGACAGGGAGCTCATTTCGCTGGAAACACGTCTTGGCATGATAGGCGAGGACATAAGGTCGGCCGCGGAAAACAGGAAGGAGATTCAGAACCAGCGGAAGCTTCTCTTGAAGGACGGCCCAAAAGACAGTGAGGCCCTTGCGCTCTTGCTTTATTCCGCCAGCCTTCAACACCAGCAGGCTATCTCCTATGCCGATCAGCTCAGAAAAGAGGCCCATGCGCTCGTCCTGGAGAAGGAAAAGTACAGCATAGAGAGGGAAAACATCATGAATCATATAAATGATCTCGAGATAGAGATAGGCGGACCTCTGCCGGAAAGGAATGCAATGATAAACAATGCGGAAAATGCGAGTTTCAAGGGACTCACAGCTAAGAGGGTCGGATTGACGCAAGATGCGGCGGATGTAACCGTGGAGATAGCGGAACTCGAGACCAAGAACAAGGGAACGCTTCAGCTCAAGGTGGATGACATAAGGACGGAGATAAGGAATATCGGGCTTGATATAGACGGCCTGAGGAAGAAAAAGAAGAACATCATGAACAACATTGAAAAGATAAGGCTTGCTGAAAAAAGGATCGAGCAGGACATAAAGGATCTCTTGTTGAAGAAGGAAAAGATGCAGAATCCGGTAAAGATTGTCTATGAGCCGAGGGCATCCATGTATCCGGTTAAACCGAACATGGTACGTAACGCCGGGATGTCGTTCGTTTTTTCTCTGGTTTTTGCCGTATTCCTCGTCTTTGCGATCGAGTACGTAGAGAGAAACAGGGACACAGGCAGGCTATAGTAGATGGACAGGACAACCGTATCATCATCCTATCACCACATAGAGGCCCATATAAAAGGCCTCCTTATGAAGGGAGTCGATTCGCTCTGGGCCATGACATGGCAGCAGAAGCTGATGCTCATTCTCGGCCTCGGCTTCTTCATAAGGCTCTATGTCGTGCTCAACGCGGCAACCATCGCAACTGACAGTCCTCTTTATATAGAGCTTGCACGAAACTTTGCCGAGGGAGACTACTACGGCGGGCTCAACATAATCAGGCCGCCCCTGTATCCGGCGATGATAAGCCTTGTGTCATACATCGTAGGCGACCTTGAGCTTGCGGGGCGAGTGGTCTCGTTGGTATTCGGCACCCTCGTAATATGGGCGAGTTTTTACCTCGGAAGGTTTATCTACAACGAGAGGGCGGGTATCATATCGGCGCTCTTTGTTGCCTTGCATCCGTACATGACCCGCTTTTCTGGCGAGGTGCTGACCGAAGGGCTGTATTACTTCCTCGTCACAACGGCGACACTGTTGGGGCTCAAGGCCGTACTTACAAGGAGCACAAGGTTGATGTTTTTTGCCGGCCTCTTCTGCGCGCTTGCGTACCTCACCAAGCCAGGGGGTATAGGTTTCCTGGTCCTTATAACATCTCTGGCGCTATTTCATGAACCTGGAAGGATAAGGGAAGACTGGAAGAGGCGGCTTATCGTGCTCGGCTCAGGCTGGGCGGTATTCGTAATATTGGCGTTGCCGTATATCTTTTTCCTGTACGAAGAGACAGGCGCTGTGGCGATCAAGGGCAAGTTTGTGAGCTCGGTTTTCGCGTCAAAAGAGGCGTTTCCAGTAAGTATGAACGTCAAAAAGTTCCTGGAACACTTTCCAGAGTCGTTTTCCTATCCGTTCTTTTTGACCTTTCTCTACGGGGTCTACCGGCGCGGACGCGAAGGCTTCACCTTGGTCGAGCGCTACCTGCTCTTCATTCTTGCAGCATGGTGGATCGTGTACTTTCTCACATTGCCGTCCCGGAGGTACCTGGTGCATCTCATGCCCATGGCCCTGGTGATGGCTGCTGCGGGTTTCGTCTATGTCGAGCAATGGATCGAAGAGAGGTTCAAGCAGAAGGCTCGTGTAATCATAAGCGTCCTGATACTCGTGACGTCGGCTATACAACTCCCTCGCGCAATGGTCTCGCTGCATGCGCACAGGCTGCCTGA
Organism: Deltaproteobacteria bacterium; assembly: GCA_015492495.1. GTDB lineage: Bacteria > Desulfobacterota > GWC2-55-46 > GWC2-55-46 > DRQE01 > S146-62. The sequence continues at coordinate 5,625 of WGEY01000004.1, forward strand.
AAAAAAGGCGGGGCTGTGGATAAAAGACAATGTCGGCACCGAAGCCGTAATCATGTCGCACAAACCGATCATTGCCTACTACGCAGAGGGTAGGTACGTGCGTATCTACGGTGGTGACGTCATGCGTTACATCATTAGGAATGCTAAAAAGGACGGTGCCGTGTTCTTCGCCGGCTACCCGTCAAAGCTCAGAAAGAGGATACGTGACTTCGACGAGGAACGGGCGAGGTTCCTTGAGGTTGTAAAGTCCTTCGATGGAACGGACGGAAGGAAGTTCGTGTTGTACAGGGTGATCGGTGGTGCACGTGGTTGAGGGCTTCGGTGGTGCGTTTGTACGGAAGGGGAAGGATCGGGTGAAGAAAAAGAGGGTGTTGTTGGTCTCTCCTCCGAAGGGGCTTGTTGCCGGAGAGCCGGAAAGGCCGAAGTTCCAGACGCATCCTCTCGGCCTTTTGTACGTGGCGAGTGTGCTGGACGGTAACGGTCACCAGGTAAGGATCTATGACGCGTACAGCTTCGGTAACACCCTCGGTGAGATCAAAAGGGAAGTCTTGGACTTTGACCCTGATGTGGTGGGCGTAACATCGATGACGATCCTGGCAAAGGACGCCTATTTGATCGCAAGGACCGTTAAAGAGATCAACGCCGCGATTATTGTAGTGATGGGCGGTCCGCACGTGAGCGCCCTTCCCGAGGAGGCGCTTCGAACAGGCTGCGTGGACGTGGCGGTCATGGGAGAAGGCGAACACACCATGCTTGAGATATGTGAAGGTGAATGGCGCGGTTTTGCCTGGATCAAAGGTATTGCCTACAGGTGTGGAGAAAGGATCGTCAGGACCCCGGCAAGGGTGAAGACAGAGGCGCTGGACAGTATCCCCTTCCCGGCGTATCATCTCCTCCCGTCGATGGACAGCTACAATCCACCGCCTCATTGGGGTAAGAAGGGAGGTTTCGCCTCGATGTTGACCTGCAGAGGGTGTCCCTATGACTGCACATTCTGTTCGGTGACAAGGGACTGGGGCAGGAAGTACCGCTTCAGAAGCGCAGGGAACGTCCTGGACGAGCTGGAGATGCTTCATGGCAGGTACGGTGTTCGGTACGTCTCGTTCAGGGATTCGGTCTTCACGCTGCATAAAAGAAGGGTTATCGAGATATGCAGGGGCATGATCGAAAGAAGAATCCGCATCGTATGGAACTGTAACGGCAGGGTGAACGAGGTGGACCCCGAGATGCTCTCCTGGATGAAGAGGGCGGGGTGCAAAGCCATACAGTACGGCATAGAATCGGGTAATGAAGAAATACTGTCCAGGTTCAAGGGGCTCGAGAAGGATACGATAAGAAGGGCCATTGACATGACGAGCAGGGCAGGGATAGAGGCCCACGGATACTTCATGTTCGGTCTTCCCGGAGAGACAAAGGAGACGATGCACGATACCATAGAGTTTGCAAAAAGCCTTGACCTCCACTCGGCCGGCTTTACATCGGTGACTCCGTTCCCTGGTTCCGCCCTGTGGGACTATTGCATAGAGAACAACCTCATACTGACGACCGACTGGGGCGAGTACGACCTCAAGGGGCTGCCGCCCGCAAGGCATGCGAACCTGACCTCGGCGGAAATACTGGATGCCCAGAAGGCCGCGTTCAGGCAGTTTTATCTGCGGCCGAAGGTTATCTTCAGACACTTGAAGGATATAAGGAGCATGAACGACATGACGAATTACTTATACGAGGCGCTTATAAACCTCAGGAAGAACAATAAGGTGAAGAGAAGGGCTCATTAGATTTCATCGCATGATCTCCTCGCTTTGCTCGATCTGATAGATGTCCGTACGGAGACGAGAGGGTCGATCCAAGATGAACGTTTTTTTGAGGAGTCCTATTAAAAAGAAGCAATATGTATTGCTGGTCGTCGACGTTCTTATCATATTCTTCGTCTTCGTCTTTGCGTATGCCTTCAGAATAGTCGTCTATGAAGGAGAAAACATCAACGTCCTGTCGGCACGCTTTTCGTGGCTGGTTCTGCTGGCCGTACTCCTGCATCTTGTCAGCTTTTACATCTTCGAGCTCTACAGCATCGACATAAAGAGGTCCGGGGTAAACCTTTTTTCACTGATAACCATAGCCGTCCTGTTCGCAGTCGGACTCATTGCCATCGCTGGATACATCTTCCCGCAGGCAAGGCTGGGCAGGGTGATAGTAAGCATACATACCCCGGTCCTTATTACGATCCTGTTCCTGTGGCGAAGGTTTTTCTACGCGGTGGTTTTGAGGAAGTCCCCGAGGAATAATCTTCTTTTGATCGGCTCTGATTGTTCGCTTAAGGAAATCAGGAACCTTCTGGAGAGATACCGGATGGTCGACTACAACCTGAGTGCAGTGATCTGTGACTACAAGGATAACCCCGGGCTCATAGATATCAACGGTGTCGAGCACGGGCCAAGCCTGGAGTCGTTTGTTAAAAAGAGCAGGATAAGGACGATAGTCATGGCCGATGAGTTCAAGAAGTCATCCAGGTTGAAGAGGGAGCTTATAGACCTCAAGTTCGCCGGCATTGAGATCTACGACATGCCGACCTTCTACAAGAAGTTGACCGCAAAAATCCCCGTACTTCATATCGGTGACGACTGGGTGCTCTTCTCCAACCAGGACAAGTCATTCAATCCGGCGGTGTACCTGAAGCTCAAGCGCATAATGGACGTCGTCTTCGCAGGCGCAGGGCTGGTTCTTTCGGTTCCGCTTTTTCTCATAATCGCCCTTGCCGTCAGGTTGACCTCGAGGGGGCCGGTGATCTTCAGACAGCAGCGGCTGGGGTTGAACGAGAGGCCGTTTACGTTGTTGAAGTTCAGGACCATGGTCGATGACGCGGAAAAGGAGACCGGCCCGAGGTGGTCGAGCGCTTATGACCCGAGGATTACGCGGGTCGGCAGGTTCCTTAGAAAGACACGGCTCGATGAGATCCCCCAACTCGTCAACATACTGAGGGGTGAGATGAGCTTTGTAGGACCGCGCCCTATAAGGAAGCACTTTGCAGAACAGCTTGAAGAGTGGCTTCCGTACTATCGACTCAGGTTCACGGTCAAACCAGGGATCACCGGCTGGGCGCAGGTAAGGGGTGATTACGCCGGCTCCGTCGAAGGGCAGTTGAAAAAGCTCGAATACGACCTTTTCTACATACAGAACCGTTCAATGTTTCTGGATCTCTTCATCATACTCAAGACGGCCCAAACGGTCCTCTTCAGGCGGGGTCAGTGATGTCGAACGCAGGGTTCGGGAAAAAGAGCTGGCTTGTAACTGGCGGGGCGGGTTTCCTCGGTACGAGTTTTATTCGGCACCTGCTCAAGATGCAGCCCGCCTCCGGTATAAGGGTGCTCGACAACCTTTCCGTCGGCACAAGGCAGGATCTTTCAGAGGTCTGTGAGTTCATGGAGGTCAAGCCGTCGGATATCAGCGGTCCTCCCGAGGGCGTTGAGCTGGTAGTCGGTGATGTGGTCGATCCGGATGCGTGCTTTGCGGCGTGCAAGGGGGTGGAGACAGTGCTTCACCTTGCCGCCAACACCGGGGTGGAACCGTCGGTCAGAGATCCCGGAATGGATATGAGGAGCAACGTGGTGGGGACCTTCAATACGCTCGAAGCCGCACGCCTCAACGGTGTTGAGAGGTTCATCTTCGCATCCTCCGGAGCTCCGGTCGGAGAGGCGCCGCCCCCCATCCACGAAAATACGCCCCCGAGGCCCGTGTCGCCCTACGGTGCGGGCAAGCTGGCCGGCGAGGCGTATTGCTCGGCGTATTACAGGACCTTCGGACTGAAGACGGTCGCGCTTAGGTTCGGCAATGTCTACGGGACGAGATCCGGCCACAAAAGCAGCGTTGTCGCGAAGTTCATCAAAGCGGCGTTGTCCGGCGGACCGCTCGAGATCTACGGAGACGGCGAGCAGACGAGGGACTTCATATACATAGACGATCTGCTGAGTGCGATAATGCTCTGTGCCGTAAAGGACGTCGGCGGAGAGGTGTTCCAGATCGCGACCTGCAGGGAGACCACTGTAAACGAAGTGGCCCGGATCATTACAAGGCTTGTAAGGGAAAAGACCGGAAACGAGGTTGGGATAATATACACTGGTCGGAGGCTCGGTGACGTCAGGCGTAACTTTTCCGACATATCCAAGGCGCGGCGCATGCTGGGTTTCGAGCCGGCCTGGACCATTGAGCACGGGATAGAAGAAACCTTGGGGTGGTTTTTAAATGAGGGATACTTTGTCTGACTTCTACGCAAACAGGAAGATACTCATAACCGGCGCGGCCGGGACCGTGGGCAGGGAGCTGGTCAGACAGCTTTACGCAATGGATCCGGCGGAGCTCAGGCTCATGGACAACAACGAGACAGAGATGTTCTTCCTCATGGAGGAGTACAGGAACAGGAACGTTTTTTGTTTCATAGGAGACACGCGTGACAGGCACAAGATAGAAAAGCTCTCCGAGGGCATAGACATAATCATCCACTGCGCCGCGTTCAAACACGTGATACTTTCGGAGTACAATCCGTTCGACCTGGTGCAGACCAACATAATAGGAGTGGAGAATGTCTTGAGCGCCGCCACATCGTGCGGTGTCAAGTATGTGCTCTTTACAAGCAGCGACAAGGCCGTAAACCCCACGAGCGTAATGGGTACATCGAAGCTCATGGGCGAGAGGCTCGTGACCGCGGCAAACGCGACGAGAAGGGGCAACAGGACGATCTTCAGCAGCACGAGGTTCGGTAACGTCGTGGGGTCGAGGGGATCGGTTGTACCGGTGTTCATGAAGCAGATCATGAGCGGCGGGCCGGTGACCATCACCGACAGGAGGATGACGAGGTTTTTCATGACCACCGCCGAGGCCGCACGGTTGGTATTGAACTCGGTGGTTCTGTCAAAGGGCGGAGAGGTCTTCGTTACCAAGATGGCCGTTGTGAGGATACCCGACCTTGCCGAGGTCATGATAGAACACCTCGCTCCCAGGTACGGCTACAGGCCTTCCGACATAGAGGTTGTTGAGATAGGGGCCAAGCCTGGTGAAAAACTCTACGAGGAGCTTATGAGTGAAGAGGAGGTGGCGAGGTCGCTCGAGCTTGAGGACATGTTCGTCGTAACACCTGCATTCAAATGCATATATCAGTCGATCAGCTACGAGTACCCCGATACGGTAGCCGACAGGGCATACAAGTCCTACGTCTCGGCCACGGAAAAACCCTTGAGCAAAGCCATGCTCAAGAAGTATCTCGTGGAGAACAACATACTTGAGGGGATAGAGGATGATTCTCACTGGGGCGTTGTGCAGGCCGGCCGTAAGGAGATCAAAGGGATGGATAAAAGGAGGCGGACAGTATTCATGGCAGGCAAGACCGTACTGTAGCCATAGGCGTTCTACCGAACGGTCGGTGATAGGAGGTCTGGTATGAGGGTACTTGTGTTGGGTGCGGATGGATATCTCGGCTGGGCGACCTCCATGTACTTCTCCATAAGAGGATACGAGGTCATGGGGGTCGACAATTACTTTCGTCGCGGTGCCGCAGAAGAGCTCGATTGTACGGCCCTTGTGTCGAGCCCGGATCTCGACCGCAGGGCAGCGATATGGAAGGGTGCAAGCGGCAGGGACATCCATGTACGCATAGGGGATGTGACGGATTACCCCTTCATCAGGGGCGTGTTCGAGGAGTTCATGCCCGAGTCTGTGATCCACTACGCAGAGCAGCCGTCGGCCGTCTACTCCATGATGGACAGGGAGAAGGCGGCCCTGACCGTAAGGAACAACCTTTTGAGCACACTGAACATAATCTATGGCGTAAACGAGGTCGTACCGGATTGTCATATCGTAAAGCTCGGCACCATGGGGGAGTACGGGACCCCTGACATAGACATCGAGGAGGGTTGGATAGAAATAGAGCACAACGGCCGAAGGGACAGGTTTCTTTTTCCGCGGCAGGCGAGCTCCCTTTACCATACAACAAAGATACAGGATACCGACATGCTCTGGTTCTATGTGAGGACATGGGGGCTGAGGGTGACTGACCTGATGCAGGGACCGGTGTACGGGATACAAACCGATGAGTCCGTGCTCGATCCGAGGCTTATGCCCAACTTCCACTACGACGAGATATTCGGCACCGTCCTCAACAGGTTCGTGGTACAGGGGGTCGCCGGCTATCCTCTCACTGTGTACGGCAACGGGAACCAGGTAAGGGGGTATCTCAACCTGAAGGATACCATGCAGTGCGTATACCTCTCTGTGACCAGGCCGGCGGAGAGGGGTGAGCTGAGGGTCTTCAACCAGATGACCGAGACATTTTCGGTAAACGAGCTTGCCGAGAGGGTCAGGGACGTGGGTGACAGGATGGGCTACAGGGTGGAGATACAGAAGATCGAAAACCCCAGGGTCGAGAAGGAAGACCATTACTACAATCCCAGGTATACGGGGCTTCTCGATCTCGGACTAAAGCCCCACTATCTGACCGACGAGGTTTTAGAGGGCATGTTCGAGATGGTGGAGAAGTACAGGGACAGGATAAACATCGATGCCATATTCAGGGGCATAAGGTGGAGATAGGTCTGGGAGAGGATCGCAGGTGGAAGGAGCTCAGCTCAGGGTGCTTGTCGTAGGCACGGGATCCGCCGGGTGCAGGCACATAGAAAACCTTTTGAGCCTTGGTGCCGCGGTGTCGGCCTTCAGATACCGTACCGAACTCGCCGGAGAGCTTTCTTCAAGGTATGGAATAAGGGTGTTTACGGACCTCCAAGAGGCCCTCGATTCCCCTCAGGATGCGGTCGTGGTGGCCAACAGAACGGACATGCATATACCCACTGCGCTTGATGCCGCGCAGAGAGGGAGCCATCTTTACATAGAAAAACCGCTTTCGAGCACCATGGACGGTGTTATGGAACTCAGAGAGATTGTAAAGGAAAAGGAACTGGTCGTGGAGGTGGGTTTCATGATGCGTTTTCATCCGGCCATCAGAACGATCCACAGGCTCCTTACTGAAGGGGCCGTCGGAAGACCCTATCTTGCGAGGGTCTCCGTGGGACAGTACCTGCCCGACTGGCGTCCTCACACGGATTACCGGCTGAGTTACAGCGCAAAGGCCGACCAGGGGGGCGGCGTGCTGCTGGATCTTGCGCATGAACTAGACTACCTCTACTGGTACTTCGGTAAGGTCAAGGAAGTGACTGCATTTCTCGACAACGTCTCGGATCTCCGAATCGAGTCCGAAGATATTGCACAGCTCATGCTCCGTTTTGAATCCGGACCGTTGGCCCAGGTCGAGATGGATTATCTGAGCCCGCTTTACAGGAGGAGCTGCGAGATAGTGGGCGATGAGGGCGTCATGGCCTGGGATCACAACTCGGGAGATGTCGTCCTCCAAAGACGCATCGATAACGGTCGCAAGGCGGTCTTTCCCGGACCGGCGGCATTCGAAAGAAACATGATGTTCATGGAGCACATGAAGCATTTTCTAAGGAGGATCGAGGAGGGTGGGGAGCCGTCTTCCGGGCTCGAGGACGCGATCGATGTTCAGAGAATAGCCCTGGCCGCGCGCCTCTCTTCTGCGAATGGAACGGTACAGCGGCCCTCGGATATGGATTCGGAGGTGCACCATGGATGATAGAGAGGGCATCGTACTGGGCCTTGTCCCTGCAAGGGGGGGATCAAAGGGGGTAAAGAGGAAGAATGTAAGGTCACTTGTGGGCAGGCCGCTCATCGCATATGCCATCGAGGTCGGCTTGTCCTGCCCGTCGATAGACAGGTTGGTCGTCTCCACCGACGACGGCGAGATAGCCAGGATCGCAAGGGTCCTTGGAGCCGAGGTGCCCTTCATGAGGCCGGCCTCACTGGCACGTGATGATACGCCCATGCTCCCCGTGCTGCGCCATGCGCTGGAGTGCATGGAGAGGATCCATGAAACAATTGTGAGTACCGTCGTGTTGCTTGACCCTACAAGCCCTTTCCGCACGGTGGATGATATAGACAGGGCGCTCGGGCTTTTTTACAAGGACGGGGGATGTCACGCGGTCGTTTCGGGGTGCATGGCTCGTCACAGCCCTGAGTTCAACATGGTCCGCCTCGAAGAAGGCCGTGCGAGGCTGTTGATGCCGACCGCAAGGCATATCGGCCGGCGACAGGACTGCCCACCGTCCTACGACTTGGACACTACAGTATGGATATATTCGAGGGAGGCCTTGATGGAGATAGGGGAGAGGATCCCTCCGGACACCAGGCTTTATCAGGTGCCCGAGGAGCGATCGTTTCACATCGATACGGAGTTTGACTTCATGGTGGCAGAGCTCCTGCTCAACCATAACTTGACCGGAGAAGCGGATGTTTCGCACGGATGGGTATGAACGGATACCAGAGCTGCACGAGATAGACACCCTCTTCGATCTGAGGGAGAAGGTGGCCGTGATAACCGGAGGGGCCGGAAAGATGGCCGAGCAGTTCGCCTACACGCTCGCCGGTGCAGGTGCATCGGTGGCGCTGGCCGATTTGAACGGCAGAAGATGCGACATGCTCGCAGAGGAGATATCCTGTAGGACCGGTTCCAATGCAAAGGGGTTCAGGTGCGACGTGACCGATCAGAGGGACATAAGGTCGCTCTTCAAGGCGGTGGCCGAGGGGATGGGACCTCCGGACATACTCGTCTTCAACGTGATGGCAAAGCCCCGCGGTTATTACAAGCCGCCTGAACGGTATACGCTCAAGGCCTGGAAGGAGGTCCTTGACGGCAATCTAACGGGTGCCTTCCTGTGCTCGCGCGAGGCAGCAAAGTACATGAAGGAGAACGGAGGAGGGGCCATAGTGTTGACCTCCTCGGTCTACGGGATCGTAGGGCCGGACCAGCGGATATACAGGGAGTGCTGTGCATCGAACAATATCTACGGAGGAGGCGAACCGCTCAACTGCCCCGCTCCGTATTCAGCCTCTAAGGCCGGTTTGAACGGTCTGGCAAGGCACCTGGCGACGTTATGGGGAATCTATAACATAAGGATCAATGTGCTCGTGCCCGGTGGTGTGTACGACGGCCAGGAGGAGGCGTTCCACAGAAGCTACGTGAACCGCACGCCCATAGGCAGGATGGCCGTCTGGTCGGACTTCAACGGCGCGATACTCTTTCTCGTGAGCGATGCATCCAGGTACATGACCGGGGCGACACTGGTAGTGGACGGCGGCTGGACGGCATGGTGACAGAGCCGCACCGCCTCGTATCCGGCGTGTATCGGAGGTGTCTACGGTGAAGGTCAAGGAGATAGATATAGCGGGCCGCAGGATAGGGAGGGGGCATCCGCCCTTTGTGATCGCTGAGGTGGGCATAAACCACGATGGGGACGTTTCGAGGGCCGAAGCGCTTGTGGATGTCGCCGTTGATGCGGGGGCGGACTGCATCAAGTTCCAGTGTCACATAACAGAGGCGGAGATGATACCCACGAACATGAGGCCCGGAGAGATATCGGATGAGCGTCTGTGGGATATCATAAGACGTTGCGAGCTTACCGGGGACGAGGAGAGGAGGATAAAGAAACGTTGTGAGGAAAAAGGGATACTGTACCTGTCCACCCCCTTTTCCAGGGAAGCGGCGGACAGGCTCAATGACATAGGTGTGGCCGCATTCAAGGTAGGCTCGGGTGAGTGCAACAACATACCCCTCCTGGAGTATGTGGCCGGTATGGGCAAACCGATCATCCTTTCGACCGGCATGAACGACCTGGAGTCGATAAGGAGGTCTGTGGATGCCGTTGAAAGACACGGCTGTCCGCTCATGCTCATGCACTGCACCTCCATGTATCCCACACCGTACGAAAAGGTCAGGCTCGGCGCGTTGAGGGAGCTTGAGGATAACTTCAGGGTCCCGGTCGGCCTGAGCGATCACTCCCTGGGCATATACACATGCCTCGGCGCGGTGGCCCTGGGTGCTGCGGCCGTGGAGAAGCACTTCACTGTCTCACGTAAATGGTCCGGTCCCGACGTGCCCATCTCGATAGAGCCCGACGAGCTGAGGGAGCTTGTTAGGGGGGCGCGTGCGATATTCCTGGCATCGGGAGGGCATAAGACCGTATTGCCGGAGGAAAAACCAGTCATGGACTTCGCCTACGCCTCGGTCGTGACCATCGCGCCCGTAAGGGCCGGTGAGACCTTCACACTGGAGAATACATGGGTCAAGCGGCCTGGTACAGGCCCTATACTGGCGAAGGATCTGAACATGGTTCTCGGCAAAAAGGCGGCGCGCAACCTTAAGGAGGATTGTCAGATAAGCCACGATGATATCCGCGATTGAAAGTCTCGAAGGGTACAAAATTCTGGTAACAGGCTCGTCCGGGTTCATAGGGCGCGCCCTTGTAAAGGGCCTCTTGGAGCGTGGTGCGTCGGTAGTCGGGGTGGACCTCCGTCCTTGTTCCGAGCCGATGCCCGGCACGGTCCCGGAAGCTGCTTACCGTTTTGTCCACGGTCCCTTTTCCGGAGTGGAAGGAGAAGCGGCCAGGGCGTTGGGCCGGTCCCCTAGACGGCCCGCGGCCGTCTTCCACATGGCCGGGATGGTCAATACCCGCAGCTGCAACATGGATCCGCAGAGGGCCTTTGAAACCAACGTGGCGTTGACGATGACGGCACTGGAGTTTTGCAGGAGGAACAATGTGGAAAGGTTCGTCTTCCCGTCGACCGGGCTGGTCTACGGTGACGGTCTCGGTCGCCCGGCCACCGAGGGTGATCCGGCCGTGGCCCGCGATGTCTATACCGCCACGAAGCTCGCATCCGAGCAGATGATACGCGGCTACGCATCAAGCTACGGGCTTGCGGCTGTCACGGCCCGCCTGAGTAATGTCTACGGACCCGGCAGTCCTCCCGACACGGTTGCAGGCGCCATATTGAAGCAGGTACGGGAAGGCGGGGACGTTGTTTTGCGGGACCTCTCGCCGGTGAGGGACTTCATACGCATCGACGACGTCGTGGACGGCCTCGTTGCGCTGCTCGTATCGATGGATGGCCCGGGATGCCGTATCGTCAATCTGTCGACCGGGGTGGGAACGTCGGTAAGAGGGCTTGCCGAGTCGATGTGCAGGGCGGCCTCGGTCCCGCTGAAGAGGATTCGATCCGCGGCTTCGCAGCCCCGCAGGATCTCAAGCCTCGTGCTCGACAACAGCCTTCTCGTTCAACGCACGGGATGGAGGCCAAGGTATCTGCTTAACGGTGATGCACAGTCGACCACGGAGATGTGCTGCTGAGGCTATGAACGATAAGAGAAGGATAGCCGTTTTCACCGGAAACCGTGCCGAGTACGGGCTGCAGTATCCGATACTTAAAGCCATACGCAGTCACCCGTCGCTGGACTATCGTCTCCTCGTCTCAGGGGCCCATCTCGACGAGGACTTCGGCTACACGGTGCGGGAGATAGAAAAGGACGGCTTCGAGGTCCACGGCGAGGTCAGGATAGAGGCGGACGGCGACAGCCTCCTTTCGACCGCGCGGGCCATAAGCTCCGGCATCCGTAGCCTCAGCACGCTCTTGAATGAGGTAAGACCCGACTTCATGGTCGTCTATGCCGACCGATACGAGGGGTTTGCAGCGGTGGTAGCCTCCAGCCAGATGAACATCCCGACGGCCCACGTAGAGGGCGGAGACCTTACCGTAGGCGGTGCGCTCGATGATTCGGTGAGGCATGCTATGACAAAGCTCGCGCACCTGCATTTTACGACGAACGAGGAGGCGGCCGAACGCGTGCTGTGCCTCGGTGAGGAGCCCTGGAGGGTCTTCAATGTAGGTTCGCCAGCGCTCGACCTTATAGCAGACGGCGACTACGCATCACCGGATGAGATATACCGCAGATACCGCCTCGATCCCGCTATGCCGGTCGTCATATTCACCCAGCACTCGGTGACGACCGAGTACGACAGGGCGGCCGAGCAGGTGAGGCCGTCCATCGAGGCGTTGAAGATACTTGCACGGGAGGGTTGCCAGGTGATCATCACGTATCCGAACAACGACGCCGGCGGTCGTCGCATAGTAAAGGAGATAGAGCTCTTAGCGGCTGAAACGCCGCCGGGGATCCGGGTTTACAAAAGCCTCGGCCGTTACGACTACCACGGCATGCTGAACGTCTGCGGCAGGGCCGGAAGGGGCGTGTGCGTGGGCAACTCATCGAGCGGCATAAAGGAGACGCCTGGGCTCGGGTGTCCCGTGGTCAATATCGGCTCCCGGCAGAACGGCAGGCTCAGGGCCGACAACGTGATAGACGTTGGTTACAGGACGGACGAGATAGTCTCGGCCGTTCGAAAGGCCCTGAACGACGAGGGGTTCCGTGCCAGATGCAGGACCGCCAGGAACCCCTACGGTGCGGGCAACGCGGGAAGGCGGATCGCCGACGTCCTGGCGACCGTGGACATAAACCTTGCGTTGTTGCAGAAGAAGATGACCTATTGAGCGGTGCCTGAGATGAAGGAGTTCAAGGAGTTTGATGTAAAAGCGAGTTGTGTCGACGAGTCGCTCTCCGTGCGCGAGTGCATGCGGATCATAGACCGGAACAAGCAGGGGATCGCGCTTGTCGTGGACAAGGACGGCAGGCTCGTCGGGACCGTGACGGACGGTGACATACGGCGCTTTACGCTCGCCGGGCGGTCCATAGATGAGCCGGTCTCGAGCGTTATGTGGACAAACCCGCTGACCGCTCCGGTCGGCACACCGGAAAGTGAGCTCAAGGAGTTGATGAACAGGCATCTCATAAGAAACATTCCACTGCTGGACATGGACGGGCGTCCGCAGAGGATCGTGAACATGATGGACTTCATCGGCAAGGAGGAGACAGGGGTGTCAGCGGTCGTGATGGCAGGCGGCGAGGGCAGGCGTCTCAGGCCCATAACGGACACCATCCCCAAGTCGCTCGTAAAGGTAGGTGACCGGCCTGTTCTGGAGGACATAATCATCTCGCTCGCAAGGGCCGGCATAGTGGACATCTACATATCGCTGAACTACATGGCCGACCTCATAGAGGAGTACTTCAACGACGGTTCAAGGTACGGCGTAAGGATACGCTACCTCAGGGAAGATAAAAAGCTCGGGACCGTGGGACCGCTGACGCTGCTGCCTGAGCCCCTCCGCTCACCGCTTCTCGTCATGAACGGAGACGTCGTAACCAGGGCGAACTTACTGAGGCTCATAGACTTCCACAGGGAGCACAGGTGCGTCATGACGGTCGCTGCAACGCAGTACAAGTTCGACGTCCCTTACGGGGTTATAAACACCACAGGACATTACCTTCTCGGGATAGAGGAAAAACCGAGACAGAAGTTCCTTTGCAATGCAGGTATCTACATGGTCAATGCCGAGGTGATTCCCTTGATCCCGGCATACACCAAGTTCAACATGACCGACCTCATACAGGAGGTCGTAAGGAGGGGGCTTCCCATTACGACCTTTCCCATACACGAATACTGGATAGACATAGGTCAGATGGAGGACCTCGAAAAGGCGCAGAACGACATCGGCGGATGTTAGGGGGTGCTTATGAGCGGTTACTGGAGCAACAAAAAGGTGCTTGTAACAGGGGCCGGAGGTTTCATAGGGAGCTACCTTACGGAGAGGCTCGCCCGAGCGGGGGCGAGGGTCAGGGGCTTCGTTCATTACAATTCCCTCGGCCGCTGGGGATGGCTCGACCGGATTGGGGCTGAGCTGATGGACGATATCGAAGTCTTTGCCGGTGACGTACGCGACCAGAACCGTGTCTTCGAGGCGGTGGATGGGATGGAGGTCGTCTTTCACCTCGCAAGCCTCATCGCCATCCCGTACAGTTACCACGCCCCCGACAGCTACGTTCAGACAAACGTAGGGGGTGCGTTGAACATACTCAACGCCTGTCGCAGGAGCGGGGTCGAGCGGGTCGTCCACACCTCCACCAGCGAGGTCTACGGCACGGCCCGTTACGTGCCCATCGACGAAGACCATCCCCTTCAGGCCCAATCTCCGTATTCGGCCTCGAAGATAGGCGCCGACATGCTTGCGGAGAGCTTCCACCGCTCCTTCGACCTGCCGGTTGTGATCGTCCGGCCCTTCAACACCTTCGGCCCGCGCCAGTCGGAGAGGGCCGTGATCCCTACGATCATAAGCCAGATCGTCTCCGGCACAGACGAACTCAGCCTCGGCTCACTCGCACCGACAAGGGACTTCAACTACGTCGAGGACACGGTGGATGGTTTCTTGAAGCTTGCAGTGTGTGACAGAGCGGTCGGCCAGGTCGTCAACATAGGCTCCGGCAGGGAGGTCTCCATTGGCGAGCTGGCGGAGAAGATAATGGATATTGCGGGAAGAAGGATAGTTATAAGGGAAGAGTGCGAGCGCAAGAGGCCTGAAAAGAGCGAGGTGGACCGGCTTATGTGTGACAACACGCGCGTAAGGCGGTGGACCGGTTGGGAACCGACTCACACGCTCGAAGACGGGCTCATCAAGACCTTTGAATGGATCTTCAGGAACCAAAGTGGATTCAGGCCCGGTATGTACGCTGTTTAGGCATGCCTTGAAGATGCACTCGCGATGCATCTTCCCCGTGGCTTGCTGCGGGGAGCTTCAACCGGAGGATTTCTTTGAATGAACGCAATTTTTCTTACACAGAGCACCAGCCTCGGGATGTTCTTCAGGCTCATGGAGGCCCTCAGGGAACCGCTCGGGCTTGAAAGGGTGGGCTTCTATGTCACGGATTCGGTGGAGTATGAGAGGTTCGCGCATAACTGCCCCGAGATCGAGTCGGGCGAGTACCGGGTGCTGAAGGAGTGGGAGATACTCAGGGCCGCCTCCGGCAGGGAGCCTGACATGGAGCTCATAAGAAGCTATGAGTCCGAGATAGGCGACCCCGACCTCTGGGGGGCCGTGGTATGCGACAGGTGGCTGTCCCTCGGCAGGCGCTGCATTTACCGCCAGGACTACGGAAGGAGGTATACGCACGGTGAACTGCTCGCCATCCTGTCGGAGGGGCTTTTACGTATCGACCGCTTTCTCGACGAGGTGAAGCCGCATGTAATATTTTCGTTCATATGCGTCACATTCGGGGAGTACATAACATACCTCATGTCACGCTCGCGCGGGATACCATTTCTTAATCTCCGGCCGACCCGGATCAGGGACTTCGTCGTCTTTGCCGAAGGCATATTCGAGCCGTCGAGGTACCTTGTGGATCGATACTGCGACTACCGGAAGGGCAGGGGCGGGGAACGCTGGCTCAGGGAGGCTGTACAGTACATTGATTCGGTAAGGACCGGGCACGCGATGTACGAGGGGGTGATACCGCCGTCGAGAAGGGCCCCGAGGGTCGTCAAAAGCGGAAGATCCCTGTATTCAAGGACCATGGACAAGCTGAGGCACACCGGCGGCTATCTCATGGGAAGGTACCGCAACGACAACCAGTACCCCGGCGTATGGAGTCCGCTCCTCTACAGGAGTTTCATAAACCCCCTGAGGGGCGCCTATACCAATGCGGTGCTCCGGAAGCACCACCTGACCGAAAGGGACCTCGACGGCATGGAGTACGTCTTTTACCCATTGCACAAGGAGCCCGAGGTTACCATGATGGTTTACAGCAGGCGTTACCTAAACCAGGTGGAAGTGGTGAGGAACTTCGCCTCCAGCATACCGGTGGGGATGAAGCTTGTGGTAAAGGAGCATCCCGCCTCGGTGGGGTGGCGTTCGCCCGGATTCTACCGCAAGCTCCTGGACATACCGAATGTTTGCATCGCAGAGCCTTCAATTGTGTCAAAAAGGCTGATAGAGAATGCCAGGCTCGTGGCCATAACAGCCGGATCCATAGGGCTCGAATCGCTGCTCCTCGGGAAGCCGGTCGTAAGCCTGGGGAACTGTCCCTTCAATATCCTGCCGGACTCCATGATACGCAACGTCAAGATCCTCGAAGGGCTCGGCGAGGAGGTTTCCGCTCTGTTGAACGGCTACAGTTACGACGAGGGGGCGATGAAGAGTTACGTCGCCGCCGTGATGGATTGCGGTACGAGGGTTAACCTCTACTCCATGCTCTTGGGCAAACGCGGCGTATACAGTGTCGACCCCGCCCCTGTCGGGATCGAGGATGAGATCGGGAAGCTGGCAAAGTACGCGGTAAGGCGCGTCAGAGAAGAAAGCGCAGCGCAAGGGGTCGGATCAGGCGAATGGAAGACAGGATCACGATAGGCACAAGGTCGGTCGGCCGCGGCTGCCCGGTCTTTGTCGTGGCAGAGGCCGGCATAAACCACAACGGCGACCTCGAGACCGCGATGGAGCTTGTGAGATCCGCCGCGGTTGCGGGTGCGGATTGCGTGAAGTTCCAGACCTTCAGGGCCGAATGCGTTGTGACCAGAGGGGCGCCGAAGGCCGTCTATCAGGTCGAGACGACCGGCCGCTCGGGAAGCCAACTCGAGATGTTGAGGCAATGCGAACTTGAACCTGATGCCTTCAGGGGGCTTAAGGCATATGCTGAAGAGCTCGGCATGGTCTTTCTGTCGACACCTTACAACTTCGAAGACATAGAGCTTCTGGAGGATATAGGGGTCGCGGCGTACAAGGTGGCGTCGGGACAGATTGTGGAGCATCCATTTCTCAGGAAGATCGCACGCACAGGCAAACCGGTCATACTTTCAACCGGCATGGCGACACTCGCCGAGGTGGATGCGGCACTGAGGGTGATGGTGGACGAGGGGGGTGGCGGGGTGGTTCTGATGCAGTGTACGACCGATTACCCCTCGCGCATGGAGGATGCGAACCTCAAGGTGATAAGGACGTTTATGGAGACCTTCGGGTGTCCTGTCGGCTATTCGGACCACACCATCGGTATGGAAGCTGCCGTTGCCGCGGTGGCCCTAGGCGCAAGCGCCGTGGAGAAGCACTTTACGCTCGACAGGGCGCTTCCCGGTCCGGACCACTCCTCGTCGGTTGTGCCGGCGGAACTCGAGATGTTCGTCCAGTGTATACGCCGAACCGAGCGTGCACTCGGCAACGGACGCAAGGAACCCTCCGGGGCCGAAAGGGCCAACGCCGCGGCCATGAGGCGCAGTATAACGGCTGCGCGTGACATACGGAGAGGCGAGGTCATAACGGAAGGGCACCTCATCTTCAAGCGGCCGGCGACCGGGCTTTCACCGGCGTTCTACGACGCCGTTGTCGGAAAGAGGGCTGCAAGGGACATACATGCGGATGACGTCTTTGAGATGGACATGATCGAATGGTAGATAGGGTCATAGTTGTGGGCGCAGGCGGTCATTGCAGGGTTGTGTTGTCGATACTGCGCAACGATGCGAGGTTTGAGGTCGCAGGCATTGCCGATAGAGACGCCGCCTCCCTGGGTGAGGAGATATCCGGCAGCACCGTGCGGTACACCTGGGACGACTTTGAAGGTATCTACAGGAGCGGAATAAGACACGCCGTCATAGCGGTGGGTGACAACGCGGAGAGAAGGAGGCTTTATTCGAGGCTTAGGGAGACGGGGTTTGAAGTACCGACCATAGTGCATCCCACGGCATTGGTGGAGAGTGACGCGGAGGTGGACAGGGGATGCGTCATCTGCATGGGCGCCAGGATTGGCCCCATGGTGTCCGTAGGAGAGAACTGTGTTGTGTACACGGGGACGATACTCGATCATGAAACCAGGCTCGGCCGCGACGTCTTCATAGCACCCGGCTGCACCATAGCCGGCAGGGTGACCGTGGGGGACAGGAGCTTCATAGGGCTGGGCAGTACGGTGAAAGAGAAGGTCACGATAGGTACGGACGTCGTCGTAGGCGCAGGCTCCGTGGTGGTCGGAGACGTTCCGGACGGCTGTGTCGTGGCCGGGGTTCCTGCGAGGAGTCTCAAGTGATATTCATCTCCTCTTCAGCGGTGAAGGCCGGGGATATGGAGGGCTGTCTCGACGAGCTGGTGAAAGCCGGGTTCAGGAACATCGAGCTGAGCGGCGGGACGAGGTTCAACGGGGATCTTTCTGAGATGCTTACGGGTTACAGACAGAGGTATTCGCTCAATTTTCTCGTCCACAACTACTTTCCGCCGCCTGAAGACGACTTCGTTCTGAATATCGCGAGCACGGACGAGGCGGTGAGAACGAGGAGCGTGGAGTTCGTCAAAACGAGCATCGAGCTGGCCCGCAGACTCGGATCACACCTTTACACAGTGCACGCGGGATACACGAGGAACTTAAGCCCGGGTACCGACGGCCGTTTTGTTGTGGACCGTTCCGACGGGACGGGGAGCGGGGAGGCGGAAAGGATCATGCTCCGTTCCATGGCCGAGATCGAAGGGCATGCGGCCAGGTTCAATGTGAGGGTCGGCGTGGAGAACCTCTTTCCGGTCGAGGAGGCGCAGGATGCCTCGCTCATGTGCACGCCGGTGCAGATACTCGGGTTTCTCGATTCAGAGGTAGGCAAGAAGACGGGACTCCTTCTCGACCTCGCACACCTCGAAATCTCATCGAGGATACTCTGCTTCGACAGGGACGGGCTCGTAGACGCCCTCAGGCTGGGATACCGCGACAGTATAGTGGGGCTGCACCTGTCGGCCAATGACGGACGGAGCGATCTGCACGGCTTGTTGCCGCCGGGAAGCTGGCAGCTCGAGGCCGCGGCAAGCCTATGGTCCGCCGGGTTGCCGGTGACCTTGGAGTGCAGGGCAGTGGGGGGGGATAAGGCGTTTGAACAATACCGGATGGTCAAAGATTGCCTGGAAGGGAGTGGTTGACGGTGTTGCATGATCTGAGTTCCATACAGATCCCCGAGGACAAGAGCATCATCGAGACCATGAAGGCCATAAACGAGTCGGCATCGAAGTTCGCGCTCATAGTCAACAAGGATGAGCGTCTGGTGGGGATAGTGACCGACGGCGACATACGCAGGGGGTTTCTGAACAAGCACAGCCCGAACGAGCCCATAAAAAACATCATGAACAGGTCACCGGTTGTAGCCAGGGAGAGCCTGGGGCGCGAGGCCATACTGGAGCTTGTAAACGACAAGTTCGCACAGATACCGGTGGTCGATGGCAGGGGGCGAGTCAAGGGTGTTCTCACCTTCAAGGACAAGAGCGTGTTGCTGGATGCAAGGTCGAGGCGCATATGCGTGCTCGGGCTGGGCTTCGTGGGCCTTACGATATCGGTCGTTTTGGCGGAGCTCGGCTTCAAGGTCTACGGGTTCGACATAAACGAAAAGCTCATAGAAAAGGTCGGGAAGGGGCAGACACCCTTTCATGAGAACGGTCTTTCGGGTTACCTGCACAGGTTCGTGGGCAAGAGGCTCTTTCCGGTGACCGACCTGAACGGCTCGGATGCGGATACCTACATAATAACCGTGGGAACCCCGGTCGACCCGGTGACAAGGGAGCCGGCGATCCACTATATAGAGGATGCGGCAAGGACCATAGCGCGACGGCTGAAGCCCGAGGATCTGGTGGTACTGCGTTCGACCGTACCGGTCGGCACAACCCGTAACGTGGTACTTCCCATCCTGAACGAATGGAGCGGTCTGAAGGCGGGGGTCGATTACTACCTGGCGTACGTGCCCGAAAGGACCATCGCCGGCAGGGCCATCACCGAGCTCAAGGAGCTTCCGCAGGTCATAGGGGGCTATGACAAGAAGAGCACCATGATAGTTGACAGGCTCTTCCGCGAGATAACACCGACCATAGTGGATGTCGGCTCGCTGGAGGGAGCCGAGATGGTCAAGATACTCAACAACACCTTCAGGGACGTGAGGTTCGGCTACGCCAACGAGATGGCGCTCGTGTGCAAGGAACTGGGGCTGGACATGGTCAAGCTGGTCCAGGCCGCGAACCTCGGCTATGTGCGCGATGAAATACCTGTGCCGAGCCCGGGCGTGGGAGGGGCCTGTCTGACGAAAGATCCCTACATCCTCATGTACTCGTGCAGGAACCTGAAGTACCGGCCGAGGATTGTGGAGCAGTCGAGGAAGGTAAATGAATTCATCCCGGCACAGATCGTCGAGGAGGTGGCGGAGGAGATCGTACGGCTTGGAAAGAGGAAGGACGCGCTCAAGGTCTTTATCATGGGTTTCGCCTTCAAGGGGGAGCCCGAGACATCGGACACGCGCGGCTCGACCACGCTTGCCCTCCTGGATTCTTTGCGCAGCAACGGGTTCAACGGACGCTCCCTCGTCGGCTACGATCCGGTGGTGCCCGATGAAGAGATAGAATCGTTCGGCGTAAAGCCGGTTGCACCGGCCGAAGGCTTCGTTGATGCGGACGTGGTGGTGATCATGAACAACCACAAGAGCTACAAGAAGATGGATATCTTTGAGCTCCTGAACACCGCCAGGGAGGACTGCGTCTTCGTGGACGGATGGCACATCTTTGAACCGAGGGACATCAAGACCATAAACTCGGTGAGGTACATAGGTACGGGATGCAGGGCATAGATACAAGGAGCCTTGGAAAGGTCCTGGTAACCGGAGGGACCGGATTCATCGGCGCGGCACTTACAAAGAGGCTGGTCGACGAAGGGGTGCGGGTGCGTGTCCTTGACAACAACGCCAGGGGGGATACGGAGAGGCTCGGCCCTTACCTGGACAGGGTGGAGTACATCGAGGGTGACGTAAGGGACTACGATCTTGTGCTCGAAGCGACCGGAGGGATCGACACGGTATTCCACCTCGCCTTCATAAACGGCACGGAGAACTTCTACAGGTTTCCCGGAAGGGTGCTGGATGTGGGGATCAGGGGCGCCTTGAATACGATCGATGCGGCCGTCTCCAGGGGCGTGCGTAACTACATCGTCACATCGTCATCAGAGGTCTACCAGGAGCCCACGCGCATCCCGACGCCCGAGGACGAGAGGATAATGATACCGGATGTGAAGACCCCGAGGTTTTCGTACAGCGGCGCGAAGATAATAACGGAGCTCCTGGCTATCCACTACGCAAGGAGGGGCTCCTTGAGGAGCGTAATCTGCAGGCCCCATAACTTCTACGGCCCGGACATGGGCATGGGGCATGTGATACCACAGTTCATAACGCGCATGCTCGACCTGTCCGGGGGTTGTGCCGAGGTGGATTTTCCCATACAGGGCACGGGCGAGGAGACCCGTGCCTTCTGCTACATAGACGACGCCGTGGAAGGTATGCTTATCTGCGCCGTGCGGGGCATGGACCGGGAGATATACCACATAGGCACGGAGGAGGAGGTTTCGATCGCGCACCTGGCCGAGGAGATAGCCTCGCTCATGGGTCTGAAGCTGAGGTTGAAGAAGGGCGAGCTACTTCCGGGAGGGGCCCGCAGGAGGTCCCCCTGCATATCGAAGCTTAGCGCGCTCGGGTACATGCCTCGTGTGGGGCTGAAAGAAGGGCTAGAGAGGACGATAGCGTGGTATGTTGAGAATACTGAAGCGACAGGTGCAACCGTTGAAAGAGAAGAGGGGGTGGCCAGATGAAGAACATCCCAGTTGCGCAGCCCCTCTTGGGCGAGGAGGAGGCCAGGGCCGTCTATAATGTGGTCAGATCCGGCTGGATCAGCTCGGGCGAGAAGGTGAAGGAGTTCGAGGAGGTGTTCGCCTGCTACGTCGGATCGAGGTACGCCGTTGCCACCACCAACGGTACCGCGGCACTGCACCTTGCGCTCATCGCCTCGGGCGTGACAGAGGGGGACGAGGTGCTCGTGCCCGACATAACATTCATTTCCACGGCCAACGTGGTCTTGTACGAGCGTGCGGTACCGGTTCTGGTCGAATGCGATCCAAGGACATACAACATTTCCCTCGAGGACGCAGAGAGGCGTCTGACCCCCCGGACTAAGGCCGTGATTGCGGTTGATATGAACGGTTTGCCGGTTGATTACGACGCAATGGAGGAGTTCACCTCAAGACACGGGCTCAGGCTCATCGCAGACAGCGCCGAGTCGCTCGGTGCCGTGTACAAGGGCAGAAAGGTCGGAAGCATCGCGCCGTTCCACATATTCAGCTTCTTTCCCAACAAGAACATCACCACCGGCGAAGGAGGCATGGTCACGACGAACGACGGCGAATGTGCGGAGCTTCTTCGCAGGCTCCGCAACCAGGGGCAGGAACGCCGCTACCTGCACACTCACCTCGGATACAACTACCGAATGCCGAATCTGCCGGCTGCCATCGGCCTGGAGCAGCTGAAGAAGATAGAGACCATCCTCTCGGAAAAGGAGCGGATAGCGGGGCGTTACAGCCGCGCCTTCGAAGACGATGACGACATCGCACCTCCGTACATCCCGGACTACGTCGACAGGCACTCCTGGTACATGTATGCGGTAACACTCGACGCTTCTGTCGACAGGGACTCGGTGGTTACAGGGCTGCGTGCAAGGGGAATAGATACGCGGCTCAGTTTTCCGCCCGTTCATGTGCAGCCGTACTACCGGGAGCGTTTCGGATATTGCGAGGACTCCTATCCCATGAGCCTCAACGCCTGGAAGCGGCTCTTGAACCTGCCGTTATGGGCGGGTCTTACGGAAGAGGATCAGGACCGTGTTGTAGACAACCTCAAGGAGCTTGTAAGGGAGCATAGGAGATGAAGGTGCTCGGGCTCATACCGGCAAGGGGTGGATCCAAACGCGTCAAGAGGAAAAACCTGCGTCTCCTCGCCGGTAAGCATCTGATAGTGTATACCCTGGATGCCGCGCTGCAAACCGAGGCCATAGACCGCCTCGTAGTGTCGACCGATGACGCGGAGATAGCCGAGGTAGCCCGCAATCACGGCGTGGACGTGCCTTTTCTTAGGCCGTCGTACCTTGCGGGTGATTCCATACCGGACCAGCCGGTCTTCAGGCACGCCGTAGATTGGCTCATGGAACACGAAGGCTTTGAACCGGACATCATACTGAACCTTCGTCCCACCACCCCGTTCAAGACACCGGAGATAATCACCAGGGTCGTACGGACGATGACAGAGACCGGTGCCGACATCGTGCGGACGGTGACGCGCGTTGAGGGGGTTAACCATCCTTACTGGATGTACAGGCTCTCGGATGACGGATGCGCCATGCCGGTCATCGAGCATGTGGACATCAAGGACTACTACCAGAGCCAGCTGCTCCCGCCCGTGTACCGCATAAACGGTGTGGTCGATGCGTTCCGCACCCATGTGGTCAGGAGCGGGGAGATGTTGAGCAACAGTAATATGACGGGTGTCGTAATACCCGCCGAGAATTCGATCGACATAGACGATGAGTTCGACTTCAAGGTCTGCGAGTTGTTGATGGAGGCGATATAAGAGTTCCCTACGGTTGGACCATGACGATACTTTTCATAAACAGGCATAACGACATAGACCATGTGGTCCCCATAGCATACAGGCTTGCGAAGGATGCATCCGAGGAGGTCGCGGTTCTGTGCATTAATCCGGTTTACGACATAGAAGGTGACTTCAGGTTGAGGTTTCTCAAGGAGATCTGCGGCGTGACAGTCGACTATGCATACTGCCGTTACCAGCCCACGGTCGTACACAGGGTCTTCGGTTCTATTATCAGGAGCCGTTACTTCCAGGGGACATCCAGGAGAATGCTGCGCTCGCTCTTCAGGAGAAAAAGATCCGAAGGGTGCAGCGTGGTGGATGGCTTCAAGTATCTCTTCTTCGCCGTCTTTAAAAAGACCATGTTCTGGCGTGTGTTCAACGGCCTTCTTGTAAGGTATTGCTACAACGTCAAGTGGGCCGAGGGGTTGTTCGCGAAACTCGGACCTTCGAGGCTCGTCTTCGACTTCGCCTGCCGCTCGAAACTTCTCATCGTGGACGCGCTCATGGGAGCGGCAAGGCGAAACGGCATAAAGGTGATATTCGTTCCGCACGGACTGTACTATTTTCCTCAGAACCACTGGCAGATGAGGAATCACCTGCCGCCTCTTAGGGAACACGAGCCCGATGCGATAATCGTCTCGCACAGGGCATGGGCAGAGGAGCTTGCGGCAAACGGCATAGAGCCTTCAAGGATACACGTGCTGGGGAGCGCGAGATACTGCCGCGAGTGGAGCGAGATCCTGCACGCCATAACGCCTCCGGCCGCACTCCCCGCAGGCGATGGTCCGCGGTTGCGGGTGCTTTACATGGAAAGGCAGGCCAACCGCCATGGCAAGTACAAGGACGTCGTGGGCGAGACGATAAGAAGGCTGAGTCGTCTTCCGTATGTACACCTCCTCATCCAGCCGAGCACCAGGTCGAAGAAGGTGCACTTCGACACATCGGATCTGCCCGAAGGGTGCGTAACCTCAGTGGACTCGGTCAACCTGTGCATGTGGGCGGATGTGGTCATCTGCCTTTCAAGCATCATGTTCGAGGCCATGGCGTTGAAGAAGATATATATCAACGCCAAGTTCCTCCACGGTGAGGTCCTGCTGAGCGAGTTGTACGGGGCCGGATTGACCGTCAACAGCTACGACGAACTGGAGGAGGCCTTGATGAGGATAAGTCAGGACCCCTCGTACAGGCCGTATCGCAAAGAAGACGTGGAACGCTTCATGACCGACATGATTTACGGAGGGAGGGCGGGCAGGGACGTCCTCGGCGGATACAGAGATCTTATACTTTCACACGGAGGAAGATTTGAAGCAGACGAACTCGAGGCCGAAGGTAAGCGTTGTCATCACGGCACGTAATTACGGCAAGTACATCTGTCAGTGCATCGACAGCGTCATAAACCAGAGGTACGACGACCATGAAATCATCGTGGTCAATGACGGAAGCACCGACAATACGGCCGTGATACTCGCTGATTATGAGAGAAAGTATCCTGGAAGGCTCGGGGTGATAACGCTCGACGGCGTGGGGCTCGCCGGTGCGTGCAACAGGGGCATAAGGGCGTCAAGGGGCGAGTACATCGTAAGGCTCGATGCGGACGACTACTTCGACGAGAATCTCCTGCTCCTGGAGTCGAATATCCTGGACTCGGATCCGCACATACACATGGTGTACCCTGATTATTACCGCATAACGAGACACGGCGAGATCATCGACTATTGCAGGCTTTCCAAGGCGAATGTGGAGGTGAAGCTCCTTGACCGGAGTCCTCTTGCCGCCGGTGCCATGTACAGGAGGGAGTGTTACGACGCCATAGGCGGCTACAACGAAGAGCTAAGCTTTCAGGAGGACTATGACTTCTGGGTGAAGTTCATCGACAAGTTCAACGTCTACAACATCAACCTGCCGCTCCTGTACTATCGCCAGCACGGCAACAACATGTCGAAGAACTTCGAGGCCAGGATGGAAGCCCGCAGGTATGTAAAAAAGAAGTTCGTCCTTGAAAAGGGATACAGGGAGGGCAAGAAGATATTGGCCGTGATTCCGGCGATGGGACTCTTCAGGAACAAGGAGAAGCTGGCGTTAAGGGATCTGGCCGGCAGGCCGCTCATAGCATATACGATAGAAGAGGCCAGAAAGACCGAGCTGATAGACAGGGTGGTGGTATCCACGGAGGACCGCGAAATCGCCGAGGTGGCCGTAAGATACGGCGCCGAGGTGCCGTTTTTGCGCCCCGTGTCCCTTGCGAGGACCTGTGTGCCGGTCGACGATGTCTTGAGAAACCTCCTCGAGGGTTTGAAGGAGATGGACGGCTACGAACCGGATATAGTCGTCGTTCTGCAGTATTATGCGCCGTTCAGAAAGGAGTGCCATATAACCGAGGCCATAGATACGCTGCTTCTGTACGATACCGACTCGGTCATAAGTGTTACGCCGGATATATCGTTCCACTGGAAGCCCGGCAAGTACGGATTGACGCCCGTGGGCTACCAAAAGAGGTTGCTGCGCGAGGACAGGGAGACCGTCTACAAGGAGACCGGTTCGGTATACGTCGTCAGGGCGGACAATATAAGATCAGGCGGCTACCTCGGTGAGGTGATAGGCCATACGGAGATGTCCAGGACCGAGGCGTGGCGTATAGAGGACGACTTCGATCTGTGGGTGGCGGCCAAGTATATCGAGGAGAGGGCGTTGAGTGAAGGACAAGGTTGTGCTGGTACAGCCGAGGAACACGCTTGCGCTGAACATCTATCCACCGCTGAACCTGATAAAGATAGGTTCGGCGCTGCAGGCTGAGGGATACGATGTAAGGATCATCACCGCTCCGACCATCAAGCACCCCGTTAAGACCGTCGTCGATGAATGCAGGGATGCGCTGATGATGGGTATAGGGGTTCTTACCTCGGAGATGCCGGATGCCATAGAGATCGCACGTGCCGTAAGAAGGGAGTGCAGGCTTCCCATTGTATGGGGCGGCTGGCATACGACCCTCTTTCCGGAGCAGATGGCCAAAAGCACCTTGGTGGACAGGGTTGTCGTGGACGAGGGCGACGAACTCATAGTGAAGATAGCGGACCACTACCGTAAAAACGGCTACAGGGAAGGCGATGGATGCAGGATATTCAGGAACAGGAACAAGTTGAACCTTGACAGTCTGCCCATGCCTGACTATGGTCTCGTGGCGGAGATAGAACGGTACATAAACACGCCGTTGACCGACAAGTTCCTGGAATACGACAAGAGGAGGATCAGGTGGCTGCCGTACGAGGCTAGCCGCGGCTGCCCCTCGAACTGCACCTTTTGCATCAACGTGGTGACCGGAAACCGCCTGTACAGGCGAAAGCGCCCCCGGAAGGTACTGGAAGAGATAGAAACCTTGGTCGAGAGATACAACATAAACCACCTCAAGATCATCGACGACAACTTCTTCGTCGACGTCAAGTGGGTGAAGGAGATCGCAAGGGGTCTTGTTGAAAGAAGACTGGGACTTACCTGGGATGCGGAATGCAGGGTGAACTACTTCAATGACAATCATGTCAACGACGAGTGCCTGGAACTATGCGTTAAAAGCGGGTTGAACGAGCTGAACTTCGGTATCGAGTCCGGATCCCAGCGTACACTTGACATAATGAAGAAGGGTATAACCCCGGAGCAGTCCATTCGCGCCGTGGAGACCGCATCGAGGCACGGTATCGTGTCGAGGTGCTCATTTATCATAGATATCCCCGGCGAGAGGAAGGAGGACATCTACAAGACCGTGGAGCTCGTAAACAGGATAAGGCAGATACCGAGGACGACCTGCGGGGTACATACGTACAGGCCGTATCCAAGGAGTGAGCTCTGCGAGGAACTCCTCAAAAGCGGCGTGATAAGCCAGCCCGACACCATGGAGGGGTGGGCCGACAAGGAGTACATCGAGCAGTTCACCTACACCGATGCAAAGAGAAAATGGCAGAAGAACTACAGGATATCGAGCAAGATCAGTTACTACCAGAGCCTTGAGTCGGGCATGTGGCTCAAGCCGCACCAGGTCCGCAGCAGGACCGTTGCGGCGATCAACAGGTTCTTCATGAATATCGCCCGCTTGAGGAACCGGAAGACCTTTTACGGGTTCGCCATAGACCGCTATATGTACAATTTTTTCAAGGACATCTTCTACAGGTACCATCAATGGAGCAAGTTATGAAGGTGGTGGCCGTGATACATGCAAGGATGACGTCGTCGAGGCTTCCGGGCAAGGTGCTGAAGGATCTGGGCGGCAGGTCGGTCTTTTACCACCACTATGAGAGGCTCTCTCGGTGCGCAAAGATCGACAAGATATACCTTGCTACATCCAAGAGCGAGACCAACGATCCGCTCAGGGAAGAGGCCAGGAGGTACGGCGTGCCGTGCTACTCCGGGGCCGAGGAAGACCTGCTCGAGCGATACACATCCATAGCGAGGAAAGAGAGTCCCGATGCGGTCGTAAGGTGTGGATGCGACAAGCCCCTTTTCAGCTACGAGGTCGTCGACCACCTGCTGGACGCATACGACGGTGAGGACCTCTTGTACGTCACTACACCTCTGGGAAAGGGGATAGGCTCCGAGGTCCTTTCCCCTGCCGCGCTCGAAAGGATACACGAGCATTACAGGGGACCGGCTATCGCCAAGTACGTCTTTGAATATCCGCATCTCTTCAATACGAGGGGGGTGGAGGTGGACGACGAATTTTCCAGGCCTGAATTCAGGCTCACGCTGGATACTGCCGAGGATTACGAGCTTCTGAAGACGATATACGACCGGTTTTACGAGGACGGGGTCCCTGTGGACATAAGGGAGGTCTTCAAATACCTCGATGACAACCCGGACATAGCCAACATAAACCGTTTCACCGAGGACAAGTACGTGAACACCTACCTGAAGGATCTGCAGGAGAGGGCGGTCTTTTCCGTCTACCAGGCGCGTAGCGGAAGATGTGTCGTCAGAAACCGCATGGGAGAGGTCATAAGCCCAGGCGAGTTTCTCGATGCCGTGGGAAAGCTTGACTGGGAGGAAGGCTGAAGATGTCCTCGGGCAACCCCTATCATGAACTCAACTTCCTGAAGAGCACCTGGAACAAGTTCAAGGCGGTGGGTATGAACCCCGGGTACTTCACCTACAGGTTGAAGTGGAATCTCCTGGGGAGGTACCCGATAAGGACCAGGGTTCCCACGCACGTGGATATAGAGCTATCGAGCTTCTGCAACCTGAGGTGCACGATGTGTCCCCACGGCGACGACGGACAAGACATACAGAAGGGGCTCATCGATTACGATGTTGCGCTGAAGGTGATCAGGGAGTGCGAGGAATTCGGTGTCTCGTCGCTCAAGTTCAGCGGACGAGGCGAGATGCTGCTGCATCCGAGGTTCGAGGAGATCGTCGCCTCTGCCAAGTCCGCCGGCATCCTTGATGTGATGTTCAACACCAACGGGCTGCTGTTGACGCCCGAGAGGGCGCGTAGCGTCATGGACAGTGGCGTCGACCTGATAATAATCTCCATAGACGGCGCCACCAGGGAGACATACGAAAAGATACGCGTGGACGGAGACTATGACACCTTGTTACGTAACGTCGAGTTCATCATAGACTACAGAAAGAAGAGCCGAAGGACAAAGCCGCTTATAAGGCTTCAGTTCGTGAAGATGAAGGACAATATACACGAGTTCGGGATGTTCCGTGAGATGTGGAAGGACAAGGTCGATGTCCTGGTGGGGCTGGATTATTCTAACCGTTCGTCACGGGAGGACAGGTCCGTAAGTTATAGGCAGCCAGTGGGTCGAGCCTGGTGTCCCCATCCATGGCGGCGCCTGACGGTCACATCAAGCGGCACCGCGCTCATGTGTTGTGTGGACTGGGACGTCAAGTATGCGGTCGGGGACTGCAGGAAGGAGACCATCTTCGAGATATGGAATGGAAAGAGGATCGAGCACGGCAGAAGGTGCATAAAGGCGCTCGAGCACCACAAGATCCCGTCGTGCAGGGACTGCTTCGCGCCGATCAGCTACAGGTGGCGGTGAGCGGACTTTGAAGTGCGTGGTGGCATGCCTTGTTGTTCATACGTACACTGAGGAGAGACCGAACAATCCATGAGTGAACCGGGTTTTCACACGTTACTGTTTCATGCCCTGTACAAGGACGAGTCACACAGGGAGATGACTCACCCGTTCCTCTACATATCGCTCGAGGAGTTGGAAGGCTGCATCAAGGTCCTCTTGGACAACGGTTATACGTTCCTGGACCCGGCTGAGCTTGGTTCGTGCAACGGCTCGGGCAAGGATATTCTCCTCACTTTCGACGACGGCTATTACGACAACTACCATGCGCTCGAGGTGCTGGAGAAGTACTCCATCAGGGCGCTGTTCTTTTACGTAAAGCAACAGATAGTCGAGCAGAAGCTCTTCTGGTGGGAGGTGTACTTCAGAAATCGCATCACCGAGACATCCTTCCGCGATGTCTACGAAGAGATGCAGGAGCTCAAGAAGCTGCCGAGGGCCCGGATCGAATCGATGTTGAAGGAGCGCTACGGCGAGGATTGCTTCGAACCGGACGATGACCTGAACCGCCCGATGACGGTCGACGAACTGAAGAGGTTCGCCGCGCATCCCCTGGTGGAAATAGGCGTCCATTCCGCATCGCACGAGATATTGACCAATTGCACCAGGGAAGAGGTCTTGCACGAGATGGAGGGGTGCAAGCGCTTCCTGGAGGAGGTCACCGAAGGCAGTATCCCTTTCATCTCTTATCCGAACGGAGACTTCAACGACGAGGTCCTGGCCGTGGCCGGTGATCTCGGTTTTGAATGGGGATTCACCACACTGCCGGGGCTCAACCGCAGGAAGAGGTTAGGGGAACGGTCCTACAGGCTCAGCCTGAGGAGAAACGTCTTCCCGGTGCCCAACGACGACAACAATGTTGTGAGGCAGGTGGAGATCTTCGCAGAACAAAACCGTTGATAAACAAAGGTGTAGGTGTAATGAAGCGGTCCGCCGGGCCCTGAAGTCCGCACGGAGGTAACGGGACATGAGTATAGGTGAGTGCAATATAGATCTTGACGGAAGGAAATCCGCTTTCAGGATTCTTTTCATTTCTCCTGCCAGCCTCGAGTTCACGAACTTCGAGTCCGGGAGGCCGACAGCCATCTCTCACTCGCCGAACCTGAGCCTGTCCTTTCTTTACCACTGGCTCAAGATGAAGTTCGCGGACCGGGTGGATATCAGGACCATAGAGCAGGTCAACTACAACATCCCCTTCGAGGATATGCCCGAAGTGATCCGGACCTTCGATCCCCACCTTGTCGGCATTACATCGTCGACCTTCAACCTCCTCGGTGCATACAGGATAGCCAGGACTGTGAAGGAAACCTCGCCCGAATGCACGACGGTCCTCGGAGGCGCCCATGCCACGGTGCTCCCGGTCCACACGCTCAAAGAGTGCGGGGACATTGACATATGCGTCTGCGGCGAGGGCGAGCTCACCATGGAGGAGCTGGTGGAGCACCTGATGTCTGGCGGCTCCACGGACGAGATGCGGCGCATAAAGGGCATAGCCTATCGTTCCGACGAGGGCAGGGTGGTGCAGACACCCTCCCGTCCGGTCATCGACGATCTTGACATCCTGCCACATCCCACGTACGAGGAGTACGACATGAACCGCATAGACTACAGGTTCTGTCCCATAACCAATAAGAATGAAATCTATTTTTCGGTCTTCAGCTCACGCGGCTGTGTTTTCAAGTGTGCCTTCTGCACACCGGTGCTGCCAAGAAAGTTCAGATACAGAAGCCCGGCAAAGGTGATCGAAGAGATACGCTACCTGCGCGAGAAGTTCGGGGCCGAGGTCATCTACTTCGAGGACAGCTGCATGTCCACGAACAAGAACTGGTTCAGCAAGGTCTGTGACGACTTCATATCCTCGGGCCTTTCGTCCGAAGTCCGCTGGGGATTCGAGACCCGCGTGGACCTGGTGGAGCCCGAGTTGATGAGAAAGGCGGTCAGGGCCGGATGCATCTTCGTGAACTTCGGCCTCGAGTCCGGAAGCGACCTCGTACTGAAGATGAACCGTAAGGGATTCACCAAGGACACAATATTGAAGTCATTGAAGGTCACCAGGGAGAGCGGAGTTCAGATCATTCACGGAAGTTTCATCCTGGGACTTCCCTACGAGACGAGCGGGACGGTAGAGGAGACCATGGAGTTCATCGACAAGGTCGACCTGAACATGATCCCCATCAATGTCGCCGACGTGTATCCCGGCACCGAGTTCTTCCGCATGGTCGACAGAGGGGATGGGGGGCTGCGCTGGATCCCGGGGCAGAGGATGAACTGGGAGGCGTACCGCAGGGACACGTTGATGACCGAGGTGAATGACCTTGACAAGGACCGGCTGCTCGATTATTACCGCAAGATCCTGGACAAGGTCGAGCGGAAGACATCGATAAGGTACAGCATATGAAGACCATGAAGAGGTTGCTTTCCCGTGCATTTCATTTATCCGGAGACGCGGAATACCGGCGCAAACGTCTCTGGATCTTAGCGGGATCCATCACTGGCAATGTCGGACCTAATAAGGAGGGGGTTGATGCATGAAGATAGGCGATCGTGATATCGGAAAAGGCGTTTTTATTACCGCCGAGATCGGGAACAACCATAACGGCGACTTCGAAACGGCGGCGAGGATGATCGAAGAGGCGGCCCGCTGCGGGGCCGACGGGGTGAAGCTGCAGCTCTTCAGGGCCGAGAGGCTTGTCACGGAGTCGGCCCCGTCCCATCTGCCTCACCTGACCGGAGGACGGTCGATCTTTGAAAGGTTCAAGGGCCTTGAGTTATCAAAGGAAGAGCTGCTTAAGCTGGCCGGAGTGGCGAAACGGGCCGGGGTGGTCTTCTTTGGAAGCGTCTTCGATAGAGAGAGCGCCGACATGGTCGAAGAGATCATGCCGGTCTACAAGATAGCATCCTGCGACATCACCAACTTCCCCCTGATCAGGCACGTGGTCAAGAAGTGCAGGCCGGTCATCGTGTCGACCGGAATGGCCTCGCTGGAAGAGATAGGGGCGGTGATGAACGAGATTCCCAGGGACCGCCTGATCCTGCTTCACTGCGTATCAAGGTATCCGGCCCCGGCTGAGACGGTGAACCTGAGGTCCATACCCTTTCTGCGCGAAGAGTTCGGCGTACCGGTAGGCTACTCCGATCACACCGTGGGCAGTGTGTCCGCTCTCGGTGCCGTCGCACTGGGTGCCGTGATGATCGAAAAGCACTTTACGCTGGACAAAAATCAGGAGATGGGTGACCACAGGCTGTCGGCCGAACCACGGGACTTGAGATACCTGGTGGACGGCATAAGAAGTATGGAGACCATGCTGGGCCGCTACATGAAGGAGCCGGACGGGGCGGAGCTTGAGACGAGCAAGGTCATGAGGCGGAGCATCTTTGCCAGGGAAGACATACCCGTGGGGACGGTCCTCACCCAGGATATGCTGATTCCCCTTAGGCCGGCGGTGGGCCTCTCCCCGGCCCTCATAGACGATGTGATAGGCAGAAAGGTCGTCAGGCACGTGAAGAAGGGCACACCGTTGACAAGGGAGATGCTCTCCTGGTGACGCGCGGCTGAGCCCCGGGGAAGGGCGGCACCCGGTGCACAGTCTGCTGTCGTGATCTTTCTTGACGGGGATATGACGGAGGGGTTCAGTTTTTCCGCTTCGCTGTATGGAGTAGATGAAGGGCCCATCCATAGGGGTTGCTCTTAAGATGAAAAGGGTATGCATACTCACGTTTGAAGGGAACCCGGTGGCGACAGAGCTCTTCCGGCTCCTGAAGGACGACTATGAAACCTTTGTCCTGTATACGGCCAACAGAAGCGTTTCGCTCGTAGAGGCGTGGAGGAGAAAGAGGGGGACGAGGTGGCTGTGGTACAACCTGCTCTTCAATGCCGCGGCAAGGCTCTACGGTGTAACACACGTACCCGAGCCATCTTGGAAGGAACTGAAGGATCGTTGTCCGGGGTCGTTTCTTAAAACGGACCATCACAACTCCGAGCTCACCAGGGAAAGGCTTCGTAGCCTCAACCTCGATTTGGGCGTCCTCATAGGCACACCGCTGATAAGACCGGAGGTCTTCGAGATACCCGCATCCGGGATGATCAACCTTCACCAGGGAAACATCCCCCGCTACAGGGGGGCTCCTCCCGCATACTGGGAACACAGGAACGGGGAGGCCGAGATGTTCGTGACGGTCCACGTCGTGGTCAAGGGA
>WGEY01000005.1 GCA_015492495.1 Deltaproteobacteria bacterium
CGGCTGGCTCAAGGAGCTGCGAACTTGACAGAAGGGAGACGGTTTAGTAGGCTTGTTACAGAGGTGAAGATGCATTGCGAGCACATGTCTGCGTGCAGCAGCACAGGCAGGCCTGAGCCAGCCGCAGTGCGCTTCAAAGGCGTTTTTAAGCGACGTGTTGAAGAACCTGTCGCGGCATATGGAAAAGACGCGTTGAGCTTCAAGTGCAGGGAGTCCAGGTTGCACCCTTTACGTTGCGCTCAATACCCGCTAAGGTCGATACCGGGACTTTTCAACGGCCTTGGGTACATCCTTTCCCTACAGTACCTCCTGCACTGCCAACCTTAACGGAGGCCACAATGGCGGACTTCTATCAGAGCAGCCTCATCACCACCCTCCACAGGCTCGGCAAACCCAACATCGAAAGGCTTGAATCCGAGCTCGAGCTCTACTCCATGGTTACACCCGTGGCCCTGGTCCTGCCGGCCCTGTACTCCGACGTCCGGGGAGAGGCCATGGCCGGGATAGTGGAGGAGTTGAAGAAGGCCAGGTTCATCAGGGAGATCGTTCTTGCGTTGGGGCCGGCGACCGACGACGAGTTCGAAAGGGTGAAGGAGTTCCTTTCGGTCCTTCCGCAGGAGGTCCATGTCATACACAACAACGGGAAGAGGATAAAGGAGATCTACCGCATGCTCGAAGAGGCCGGCATAGGCGCAGGCCAGGACGGCAAGGGACGCTCCGCGTGGCTCGCCTACGGCTTTGTCATAGCCAGGGGCAAGTGCGACGTCATAGCCCTACATGACTGCGATATCCTGACCTACAACCTCGACATGCTCGCAAGGCTCTGCTATCCGGTGGTTAACCCCTCGCTCGACTACGTTTTCTGCAAGGGGTATTACGCGAGGGTGACGAACAAGCTGCACGGTCGCGTCACAAGGCTGTTTGTAACGCCGCTTGTCAGGGCGCTTTCCAAGATCATAGGCTCGAATACCTTTCTGGAGTTCATCGACAGCTTCCGCTACCCCCTTGCCGGCGAGTTCTGCATGATCACGGAGCTTGCAAGGGTGAACCGCATCCCGTGGGACTGGGGGCTTGAGGTCGGGGTGCTTGCAGAGGTCTACCGGAACTACTCGCCCAAGAGGGTCTGCCAGGTGGACATAGCCGAGAACTACGAGCACAAGCACCAGCCGCTCTCGGCGGATGACCCGGCCACGGGCTTGACCAAGATGTCCATAGACATCGCCAAGTCGCTTTTCAGGACCCTCGCGTCCGAGGGGATCGTCTTCTCGGACGGGTTTTCCAAGACACTCGTTGCCACGTACCAGAAGCTCGCCGAGGACACGCTCATAAGGTACGAGGGGGATGCCGCGATAAACGGCCTCGAGTTCGACAGGCACGAAGAAGCCATGGCCGTAGAGGCCTTCACCAACGGGATAACTGTAGCCGCCGATACCATACGGGAGAACCCGCTGGGCGCCCCGCTCATACCCAACTGGAACAGGGTTATATCGGCCATACCCGGAATACTCGAAAGGCTCCGTAATGCAGTGGAGGAGGACAACCGGTAGGGAGCCTCCTCGACGACCTTCGGGTCGGTATCCCGCTGCACGCGATGAGGGCGTCTTTCCTGCCGATCGCCGGTATGGGCAAGGGCGGAGCCTTCTTTTTGCGACCCTGTACGGCGATCCCCTTGACACACCTTCCCGGCTGTGTTAGAGGATTTATGTCCCGTCATCCCGTGCGTATAAGCGCAAGGCCTCGACCTCTTCTGCGGCGGGTAGCTGCGCGGGACACCGAAGTTTGATGTCAAACCAAGGCCGGAGTGGTGAAACTGGTAGACGCGCGGGACTCAAAATCCCGTGGGCGCAAGCCCGTGTGGGTTCGAATCCCACCTCCGGCACCACCATCGTGATCCTCATCTGAGCAGATCCCGGCCGGCGCATGTGATGCTTGCCCGTGTATGAACCTCCTGCCCTTTGCTTATCGCCCGGCCGCCTGCCTGATCATCCGTTCGACGGTAGTAAGGACGATTTAAGACCAGCCACCTGCCCGAAGAGCGCCCGTGAGACCGATGTATCCATACGACCTCGCACCTGTCCGTTACAGAACAATCCCGCACACAGGAGAAACTTCATCGCGATATGGCCTCTCAACGGCGGAGCGTCCCTTTGGGGTCGGCGCACGGGTGCATCGTGCTTCGAGAGGGTGCTGCGACCGTCTGTGGTCCATCTCCGGCAGGGGACGGGTGTTTCTTTTCGGTCCGGTCGGACTCACCGGTGCGAAGCTGGTCCGGAACGGCTGGGGGATAGGCGCCCAGGCCCCTCTGCCGGCGGGCTGCATCGTGCACAGGTGCGGCGGGATGAATGTCCCGCCCGAACGAGGAGGTGCCCATGGCAAAGAAGCTCGCCTATGAAAGGTACTGCTGGTTTCACGGCCGGATAAAGGCCGGGGTATACCCCAACGCAGGGGATATGGCCGAGAGGTTCGAGATATCCCGGAAGCAGGCCCAGAGGGACATCGAGTTCATGAGGGACAGGCTCAATGCACCGCTCGTCTACGACCCTGCCCGCAGGGGCTACGGGTACGAGGACGGCCGCTACGAGCTTCCGCCGGTGTGGTTCGACGAAGAGGAGCTCATAGCATTGTGCCTCGCCATGAGGCTTGCGGCCGCGGTGCCGGACAGGGGGCTCAAGGAGTCGCTTACGAGGCTCCTCGGCAAGTTTCTCTCGTTTCGCTCCGCCGCGACCGGTCCCGGGCTCAAGGACGTGCGCGAGAAGGTCTCTGTCCGGAACATCCAGTACTACAGGGTCGACGAGGCGGTCTTTCATGAGGTGGTTTCGGCGCTTTTCGCCGGGCGGCCGCTGAGGCTTTCATACTACACGCCGCACAAGGACGAATCCACGGAGCGGACCGTCAAGCCGCTCCACCTTCTCTGCTACATGGGGAGCTGGCACCTCATGGCGTACTGTACCCTGCGGGACGATGTGAGGTTCTTCACGCTGTCACGCATCCGCTCTGTAGAGCCGGTCTCGGGCAGGGTCCGCATCCCCGACCGGTTCGGGTCCGTGAGGCGCTACATGGAAAGGAGCTTCGGCCTCATGCAGAGCGGCGCATCCTTCGATGTATGCCTCAGGTTCGATCCGACCGTTGCGCGCTGGGTTTCGGAGCAGGTATGGCACCCGTCCCAGTCGGTCTCCTTCGATCCGGATGGGCGCCTCATACTCAGGTTCCCGGTCTCCGACCTGAGGGAGGTGCGCCGCGAGATACTTAAGTACGGGTCCGCCGTGGAGGTGCTCGCCCCGGAAGGCCTGAGAAGGGAGATAATGGATGAGATAAAAAAGATGGCCTGTGTTTACAGATAGGACATTATTTGGGGGAGCGGGGTGTGGTAGTATTCATTTGGACGTAATTTTGAATACGCCGAAAGTACGAGTACGCAACCTCCTTATCTGACCTTGACAGGCTGTAATACACCAAATGCCTCTGTCTAAATTTGTGGAGTATTATAATTCGAGGGTATTATGGAGCGAGCATATTATGCACACACTCCTAACTCAAGCGGCAGATGGCACGGGCTTTCTGAGCATCTGAATGATGTCGCGCGCTTGGCCCGAGATTTTTCCGCCAAGTTCGCTGCCGGGGAAGTTGGCTACTGGGCAGGACTTTTCCACGACTTTGGTAAGTTCAATCCTGAATTTCAGGACTATCTGAAGGCCTGCCACGAGAATCCGGCGAAAAAGAACAGAAGCCCGGGACATTCCCTTGTCGGCGCTGTTTATGGAGATAAAATCTGGTGTGGTTTTCCTTTTCTGATAGCAGGACATCACGGCGGTCTCCCGGATTGTGTAGACATTAAGCAGAAACTATCAAGTGTGCAAGATCATAAGTATATTATCGACACAGCCAAGAAAGAACTTGGCCTTGTGGAACCCCTTTCAATCAAAGGGTCGCTTCCTTCTTTTGTGGCGTCTGAGGTTTCTGCTGAATTCTTTCTGCGAATGCTTTTTTCGGCTCTCGTAGACGCTGATTTTCTTGATACAGAATCTCACTTCGATTCTGACAGAAAAAACCTTAGAAACCGTTATCCGGAACTTTCGACCCTGTGGGAACGTTTCGAGGAGAGCCAAAGACTCTTTAGCGGCAGGAAAGGGGATCCTTTGAACCGTGCACGTCATGAGATATACAGGCACTGTTTGAAGGCGGCCGAGTCGCAGCAGGGGGTTTTCAGGCTTACGGTGCCCACGGGCGGCGGCAAGACCCGTTCGGGCATGGCCTTTGCCCTGAGACATGCCCTGAAGCATAAGCTCGACCGGGTGATAGTCGCAATTCCGTACACGAGCATAATAGAGCAGACCGCCGCGGTTTACAGGGATATATTCGGATCCAATGCCGTCGTTGAGCATCACAGCGCCATCGACCCGGAGATATACCGTGGAGAATGCTTTGAAGGGGCCGGGGAAATGGCGCGCCTTGCAACGGAGAACTGGGATGCTCCGATAATAGTAACCACCACCGTGCAACTTTTTGAAAGCCTTTTCGCCAATTCACCTTCAAGATGCCGGAAGCTGCACAATATCGCAAAAAGCGTGATAGTTCTCGACGAGGTCCAGACACTTCCCTCGGGACTTCTTGATCCTATACTCGATGTCCTTAAGGAGCTGGCCACTAATTACCGTGCTACCATTGTTCTTTGTACAGCCACACAGCCCGCGCTCGAATCAAGCATTTACCTCAAAGGATTCGAAGAGATAACGGAAATAATCCCGGAACCCCCGCGCTACTTCAAGGCCCTTAAGAGGGTGGAGTATGAAATGGTAGAAGCGACATGGAGTTGGAAACGGGTTGCTGAGGAGGTAGGCAGGACTAGTCAGTCTCTGACCATAGTCAACACAAAGAAAGACGCTGTAGCCTTGCTTGATGTTCTGGATATCCCCGATGTCTTTTATCTTTCCAGAGATCTCTGTCCCGCCCATAGGAGGGAGATCCTTGTCGAGGCGAAAAAGCGCCTTGACAGGGGCGAGCCATGCCGTCTTGTCTCCACACAGGTTGTTGAGGCAGGGGTCGATATTGATTTTCCCATGGTTTTGAGGGCCGTTGGACCACTGGACAGGATAGTGCAGGCCGCCGGGCGATGCAACAGGGAGGGAAGACTCGAAGCTGGCAGAGTAGTCCTTTTTCGGCCGGAAGACGGCTCATTGCCGCCGGGTGATTACCGTTCCGGAACGGAAACCGCCCGTGCCCTGCTGTGCAGTGAAGGTACGGACCTTCACGATCCAGCCTTGTATGAAGAGTATTTTCGACGCTTCTATCTGGTGGTAGAAACGGATAAACACGGCATCCAATCTTTGCGTCAGAGGTTGAACTTCAGGACCGTTGCCGAACGATTTCAGATGATAGGGGAGGCAACCGTTCCGGTGGTTGTGAGGTATAACAAAAAAGCTGAATCCCTTATCGAAGCGATCTCGTCCAGAGGGTTGAATAGAGAACTCTCAAGGGATTTGCAGCCTTATATGGTCAGTGTTTACAGAAATAAGGTTGCTTCGCTCGAAAGAGACGGATTGATAGAAGCGATTTCATCGGGTCTTTATCTGTGGCTTGGCTCTTATGACCGGGTAAGGGGTATTTCCGCATATAAGGCGGTTGATCCTGATGATCTTATTTTCTGAAAGGAGGTATGGAGATGAGAGGACACGGCGGGCCTCCGTTGGAGGTAAAGGTATGGGGTGATTTTGCCTGTTTCACAAGGCCGGAGATGAAGGTTGAAAGGGTGAGCTACCCGGTGATGACCCCCTCTGCTGCAAGAGGGATCCTTGCGGCGATATTTTGGAAGCCGGAGTTCTCGTGGCGTATAAGGGAGATTTTGGTGCTCAATCCCATAAGGCATTTTTCCATACTCAGGAACGAAGTGAAAAACAAGGCTGCGGTGGGTTCCATTGAAAAATGGGACAAAAGCGGTGGGGCGTACTTTGCGGAAGATGACAGGGCCCAGCGCCATACCCTGGCCCTCCGG
This sequence comes from Deltaproteobacteria bacterium, assembly GCA_015492495.1. Classification (GTDB taxonomy): domain Bacteria; phylum Desulfobacterota; class GWC2-55-46; order GWC2-55-46; family DRQE01; genus S146-62. The sequence goes on from WGEY01000005.1 coordinate 5,990, forward strand.
GATGTGGCTTACATAATAAAGGCGGACGTGGCGCTCAGGCCTCATGCCGACGCCCCCGAGGCCAAGTACCGCGACCAGTTCCGACGCAGGGCCAAGAGAGGTCAGTATCATCATGCGCCATACCTGGGGTGCAGGGAATTTACGGCCTTTTTTGCCGAGCCTGACGGAAGCGAAAAGCCTATCGAGCTTACAGATGACCTTGGCAGGATGCTCTTTGATCTGGATTATGAAGAGGACGGCTCGGGCAGGGGAACACCCAAGTTTTTCAACGCAAGGCTCGAGAAGGGCGTGCTTCGGGTGCCTGACGAGCTTTACGAAAAGGAGGGATAGATGCTTCTACAAAAGCTTGCCGAGTATGCTGATAGGCTGAATTTGCCACCACGAATGTACCTTAAGACACCGGTTAAATGGTTGATAGAGCTCGACGGTAAGGGAAACTTCCTCGGTCTGATTAAGACAGAAGGCAGGATGCCTGGCAAGAAGGACCGTGGCAAGGAATATCTGGTCCCTAATGTGGGACGTTCTTCCGGTGTGAGGGCCAAGCTCTTGGCTGACAACGCAGAGTATGTTCTCGGCATCGGAAGGGATAAAAGCGACGCGGAGAAGGTCAGAGGACGACATAAAGCGTTTATTGAGTGTATCAAAAAATGCGCGGACGCAACCGGTGAAGAGGATGTGAAGGCGGTTTTACGCTTTCTTGAGGGTTTGGATATTTCAACCCTTAAGCTTCCCGATGACTTTGATCCCTCCCATAATCTTACTTTCAGGGTTGATGGAAGATTGCCTGTCGAGCTTGAGTCGGTGAAACATTTCTGGGCGACAGAAACTGAGAGGGGTGGAAAGGAGGAGGAGTGTATCGTCTGCGGCAGGGTTGCTCCTGTCGTTGAGCGTCATGACGTAAAGATAAAAAGGATCCCCGGGGGACAATCCTCTGGTATGGCGCTCGTCTCAGCCAACTCACCGGCGTTTGAGTCGTATGGGCTAAAGGCATCACTTATAGCCCCGACTTGTGCTACATGTGCAGAAAAATACGCAAAGGCTGCAAACGCCCTGTTGAGAGGAGAGGAGACAAGCTTGATGGTTGGCTCACAGGTCTATCTCTTTTGGACACGGGAAAAAAGCAGCTTTTCCCCGATCGCTTTCCTCAGAAAGCCAGAACCAGACGAAGTAAAGGCTCTTATTGAATCGGCGCGGAAGGGGCGAGAGCATTCTTCGATTAGCGACGAGGCCTTTTATTCAGTCGCCTTCAGTTCAAGTGGCGGTAGGGTCGCAGTAAGGGACTGGCTTGATACAACCGTCGGTAATGTGAAAATAAACATGGTGAGGTGGTTCAAGCTTCAGAAGCTCGTCAACCATGACGGCAGTGATGGTAAGCCCATCAGCATATTCCAACTTGCACTCAGTACAGTAAGGGACCGGGATGATCTGCCGCCTAATGTGACCAAAGCCCTTATTGATACAGCACTTAAAGGCACTCCTCTGCCGAGGTGGCTGCTTTATCAGGCGGTACAGAGGATCAAGGCTCTGCAGAGACCGACTCGTCCCTTGGCGGCTTTAATAAAGATGGTTCTTTTATCAAAGGACAAAAACGTGAAGGAGGATGAAATGGAGAGGTTGGATGTATCGAATGAAAATCCGGCATACCTTTGCGGACGACTGTTCGCGGTGCTTGAGAAGGTACAGTATGAAGCCGTTCGGCCGAAGGCAACCATTGTAGATCGCTTCTTCGGTACGGCCTCGACCGCCCCGGCCTCGGTCTTTGGAAACCTTGTGCAGAAGGCTCAGGCGCACTTTGCCAAACTGAGGAAAGAACGCCCCGGGACGTGGTCGGCTCTTCAGAGACAGATGGAAGAGGTGTTGTCGGGGTTGAACGCTTTTCCCAAGGTGCTCACTATGGAAGAACAGGGGCTTTTCGCTCTCGGCTACTATCATCAGAAGGCTTCCGACAGGGCTGGTGCCATTGCTTGCAAGAAGTCGGATAAACAGTAATAATCCACGATACACGATAACAGTAAAACATGGGAGGTAAAGATGACCGAGAATGTTTACACGAATCCGGAGAAGCGTCATGACTTCGTAATGTTCTTTGACGTAACAGATGGAAACCCAAACGGAGACCCCGACGCAGGCAATCTGCCAAGGGTAGATCCCGAAACGATGCAGGGCTTGGTGACCGATGTATGCATAAAGAGGAAAGTCAGGAACTACGTGGACGTAACGAAGGGAGGCGAAGAACGGTACAAGATTTACGTTGAGAACCGTGGATACCTAGTTGACCACAAGATGCGGGCGTATGAGGCTGTAGGGGCGAAGAAAGGGGATGATTCAAAGAGCGATGCCGCGAAGCAGTGGATGTGCAGGAATTTTTTCGACGTCAGGATGTTCGGCGCAGTGCTTGTAGGGAAGAAGAGGGAAGGCTATAACTGCGGTCAAGTTCGTGGCCCTGTACAGCTTACCTTCGCCAGATCAATTGACCCTATAATTCCGTTGGACATTTCCATCACACGGGTAGCTCTGGAGAATCCTGGTGATAAAGTGCGCGAAAGCGATGACGAGAAGGCCGCAACCGGCACCATGGGACGCAAGGCCCTTATACCTTACGGCCTCTACAAGACCTACGGCTTCTTTACCCCTCACTTCGCCGCCGACACCGGTGCGGACTCCGAAGATCTTGTACTTTTTTGGGACGCACTTCAGCACATGTGGGACATCGACCACTCTTCAAGTCGTGGGATGATGGCACTCAGGGGACTGTATGTATTCAGCCACGATAAAGCACTTGGCAATGCCCCGGCGCACGAACTCTTTGACAGGGTTAGTGTCCGTAAAAGGGACGGTGTACGCGCTCCCAGGGAATTTGCCGATTATGTGGTCACAGTAGACGACAGTGGAATGCCAGAAGGTATAACCCTTACGACATTGGTGGGTTGAGAAGCGGTATGGACGGAGAGACACCGCGTAAAGGTTTATCGCATGAGGTCGAAGAGCCGGTAATGGTGTCGGCGATCGAGCACTTCAGTTACTGTCCACGTCAGTACGCCCTCATACATGTTGAGCAGGTCTTTGAGGAGAACCTCTATACACTGCGCGGCAGGGCTGTACATGAAAAGGTGGACGAGGGTGACTCGACCGTTGAAGGAGGCGTGAGAGTGGAGCGAGGGCTTCCGATATGGTCTGTACGTCTTAGTCTTGTGGGAAAGGCTGATATCGTAGAGTTTCACGGCGATACGCCATATCCTGTGGAATATAAGCACGGTCCCAGGCGCAGCAAGGAGCATGATGATCTCCAGCTCTGCGCCCAGGCCCTCTGCCTTGAAGAGATGTTTGGGGTAAAAGTGGAGAGCGGCGCAGTGTACCATTATTCGTCGAGGAAGAGAAGGGAAGTGTTTTTTGACCACCATCTTCGTGAAAAAGTGGAGGAGACGCTTCGTAAGATGCGGGAGGTACGATCAAGCGGCATCCTTCCGCCACCTGTTAACGACAGGCGTTGCCGTAACTGTTCGCTCTTTGACTCGTGCATGCCGTCGGCGGTGGGGGAGAAAAGGCGTCTCAGGCGACTTAAAAGGACGCTGTTTGTAGCTCCTGATGGATGTGGTGAATGAAGCAATTGTTAAACACCCTTTATATCATGACCCAGGGAGCCTACCTAAGACTCGACCACGAGACCTTAAAGGTAGATGTCGAAGGAGAGACGCGGTTGCAGGTGCCGTTTCACCACCTCGGTGCGGTGGTCTGTTTCGGTGATGTTATGCTGAGCCCGAGGGCCATGCACAAGTGTGCCGGAGACGGAAGGGCTGTTGTGCTTCTGGACCGTAACGGGCGCTTCAAGGCCCGGGTCGAGGGGCCGACCTCGGGGAATGTCCTTCTCCGCCGAGCTCAGCATGAGGCCCTTTCCTCCGAGACCCTCTCGCTTTCCATAGCAAGGAATATCGTTGCTTCGAAGGTCAGGAATTCGAGGCAGGTGGTGCTCAGATGTGCACGTGAGGCCGTCGTCAATGATGAGGAAGCCCGCCTCCGTGATACCGCAAGTATCCTTGAAAATTGTCTTAGGAAGCTTCCCGGCTCTACTGACTTGGACGCGGTGCGCGGTATAGAAGGGGAGGCTGGCAGGGCCTACTTCTCAACCTTCTCGTTGATGATCAAAGGTGACAGGAAGACATTCGGCTTCAGCTCAAGAACGAGACGTCCACCGCTCGATCCTCTCAATGCCCTGCTGTCCTTTCTTTATGCTTTGGTTCTTAACGATTGCGTGGCTGCAGTTGAGGGAGTGGGGCTTGATCCTCAAGTCGGTTTTCTGCATGCTCTTAGGCCGGGACGCCCTTCTCTTGCGCTGGATCTTATGGAGGAGACCCGAAGCATTATAGCGGATCGTCTGGCCTTGACCCTCGTTAACAGGCGACAAGTAGGCCGCAAGCATTTCGAATTCAGGCCAGGTGGTGCGGTTTATATGAGCGAAGAGGGACGGAAGACTGTGGTTGCAGCGTATCAGAGAAGAAAACAGGAAGAGGTGCCTCATCAGACGTTGGGGAAGAAGGTGCCGGTCGGCCTTGTCTTCCACGTTCAGGCCAGGTTTATGGCAAGACACTTGCGCGGAGATACGGAGGAGTACATCCCCTTTATTTACCAGTAGAAGGGAGACAATTGATGCAGGTGCTTGTAACGTATGATGTGTGCACGGAGAAGGTCGCTGGTCGGAAGCGCCTGAGGAAGGTTGCCCAAGTGTGCAAGAACTACGGTCAGAGGGTACAGAAGTCTGTCTTTGAATGCAGCGTCGATGAAGCGCAGTACGAGTCAATGATAAGAAGCCTTCTTAAATGCATCAAGGAGGATGAAGACAGTCTTAGGGTATATCGATTGAGGGAACCGAAGGAGCGCTACGTCAAGGAGTTCGGTGTAAATGGCAGAATTGACTTTGATGCTCCTTTGGTCGTTTGAGTCCGCGAACCCCATACGGGTCCGTGGTGACCGGTAGGTTCGCGGACGTTTAATCCTGTTGATATTAATCGGTTTTATCGGTAAATATGTTTTTTTAAGGTATAAATATGAGTGGATATCGGCCACCTTCGCAAAA
>WGEY01000006.1 GCA_015492495.1 Deltaproteobacteria bacterium
CCGACACCTGACGGTGCCGGTTTTTTGAAGCTCGGCCCGGACGGGGATGGTAAAAAAACCGCCAGAGGGCCTTCGGGAGCCGCTGATCGGCCATTTACATGCCTTCCCTCAAGACTTCGTTACGGCCGCCTGTAATCTTCCCGAACACACCCGGGCTGCCTGATCAGGCGGAACAGACCGCGAAAAAAAGCCGCAACCCCCGAAAGCATGGACTCTTTCAGGAATCGCGGCATTTAATTGATTGGTCGGGGCGAGAGGATTTGAACCTCCGACCACCAGCACCCCATGCTGGTGCGCTACCAGGCTGCGCCACGCCCCGTTTTACATCTAACTATGGAAGGGTAGCCTGCTGTCAGGACTTGCCGGCGAGGATGTTCCTTATGGAAGCGAGGTCCCTTCTGATCCCCCTCAACGTGCTCTGGAACTTCTTCTCCGAGAAGGGAAAGTCCAGCTGTCTGGCCTTCTCCTTCTTGAACTCTTTAACCTTCTTTTTCGCCCCCTCGAGTGTGAACTTCTCTTGGTAAAGCAACTTCTTTATGTAAAGTATGAGCTCTATATCCTTCTTGCGGTAAACCCTCTGGTTGCCTTGCGACTTGTGCGGGTTTATTATCTTGAACTCGGACTCCCAGTACCTCAGCACATAGGGCTTGACGTCGGTTATCTTCGCCACTTCACCTATCTTGAAGTAGAGTTTATCCGGTATCTCAGCCATGGCTAACCAGTCACTTATTGCAAGTGATTACGGTAACTACTCCTGGACGCCTGAATTCACGAAGTCCTTGAGTATCTGGCTCGGCTTGAAGGTCATAACCCTTCTCTCGCCTATGATTATCTCTTCGCCTGTCTGCGGGTTACGCCCCCTCCTGGCCTTCTTGTGCCTTACGGTAAAATTGCCGAAACCGGAAATTTTGACCTTGTCACCGCGTTCGAGCGCTGACTTTATAGTCTCGAAGACCTGATCCACAACCTCTGCAAGGTCCTTCTTCGAACAGCCAACCTTTTCAAACGCAACCTCTACAAGATCAGCCTTGGTCATGACTCCCTCCTCAGTAGTGATTAGGTTTACATGCGGATCTTCACGTTAAGCCTGCCGACGAGTTCCGCGGCGACCCTTGAATGGATATCCTCGACCTCCTGGTAGGTAAGGGTCCTTTCAGCGGACCTGTAGATTATTCTCAGGGCCAGGCTTCGCTTGCCGGCCGGTATGTTACCGCCATAGTATACATCAAACAGTTCAACATTTTCAATAAGTTTTGTGTCCAATTTTAATATCGAGTCCATGATATCGGCAAAGGGTATCTCCTCATCCACTATGAAGGCGATATCCCTCGACGACTCGGGAAACCTCGGGACCGGCTCGTAGCGACGCACCTCAGGTACGGCCTCCTCAAGCGCCTCAAGGTCCATCTCGCATACATACGGCGGCCTCGGAAACTGAAACCTCTCCTGGATGTCGGGCCTCAACTCGCCGAGTACGCCCACCTCCCTTCCATCCACAAGCACCACAGCGCCCTTGCCGGGGTGAAGGAGCCTGTTTTCACCCACCACACGCCTGTAGGCCACCCCGTCTTCGATGCCGAGCGACTCAAAGAGCCTCTCGACCACGCCTTTCATGTCATAGAAGTCGAGCCATTCCCTCGGCTGGTTCCACCTTACCCCCCACCTGTAACCGTATAAGAGCATGGCCGCCTTCCACCTCTCCTCAGTCTTTCCTCCTTCACCCATGCAGAAGGCAGGACGGCATTCAAATATGCGCACCTCTTCATTTTTTCTCGACAGGTTCGACTTCAGGTTCTCAAGGAGCGAAGGGACGAGGCTTGTGCGCATAACGGACTGCTCCTCGGTAAGCGGGTTGAGTATATGTACGGGCCGCTCTTCCCTAACCCCCGAAAGCGCCACCGTGTCGCGCGCAACAAAGCTGTAGTTAACCACCTCCATCAATGAGCACGCAACAAGCCCCTCCCTCACCTTCTTCTTAAGCTCAAAAAGCCTCCCGGGCTCCTTTGCACCGATGGGCGCACGAGGCATCGTCTCCGGAATGGTGTCATACCCCTTCAGCCTCGCAACCTCCTCGATGAGGTCCACCTCCCTTTTCAGATCGAGCCTGTAGCACGGAGGTGAAGCCTTGACGTGTCCGGTTATGCTTGTTTTTTGAATTCTTATGCCAAGACGTTCAAGTATATTCTCAGCTTCACCGTCTGCAAGCTCAACACCGAGCAGGGCCTCGGCCCTCTCTACCCGGAACCCGATGGGTTCGGGCCTGTAGCTCGTCGGATAGATATCCACCATCCCCCTGGCCACCGTACCGCCTGCAAGTTCAAGGATGATGGCGGTCACCCTGTCCAGGGCAGTGGACACGCTCTCTATATCCACTCCCCTTTCAAACCGGTATGAAGAATCAGAGGAGAGCCCCAGGGACCTGGAGGTCCTCCTTACCGAAGACGGCTCGAACCAGGCGCTCTCAAGGAGTATGGAGCGTGTTGAGTCGGACACCTCGGAGTCCTTGCCGCCCATTATGCCCGCAACTGCCTGGGGTCCTTTTTCATCGGACACGACCAGCATCCCTTCCTTGAGCGGTCGTTCCCTTCCGTCTATCGTTGTGACCGACTCTCCCTTTACGGCCTTTCTTACAACCAGCCTGCCACCGGCTATCCTGTCGAGGTCGAATGCATGGAGAGGCTGGCCGTACTCCAGGAGAACGTAGTTCGTAGCATCTACCACGTTGTTCACCGGTCTTATGCCGTGGAGTTCCAACCTCCTTATGAGCCACGGCGGCGACGGTTCGACCCTGATCCCCTCTATGACCCTTGCGGTGTACCTCCGGCAGAGTTCCGTATCCTCGACGCTGACCTTTACCTTGTCGTCCACGGCGACTGCGCCCTCTTCGAAGTCCACCTCCTTGTCCCTGAACAGAGCGCATGTCACGGCGCCTATCTCCCTGGCGAGCCCCCTTATGCTCATGCAGTCGGGGCGGTTCGGCAGGATATCGGCCTCTATCAAGGAGTCCTCGAGGCCGAGCACGGTCCTTATATCCTCTCCCACGGGCGTGTTCCGCGGCAGGATCATGATGCCCTCGGACTCGGCTGCAAGCCCCAGTTCGGCCTCGGAACACATCATACCTTCCGACGCAACCCCCCTTATCTTCGTCTTCTTGAGCTTTATTCCGGCAGGTAGCCTTGCCCCAGGCAGGGCCAGCGCGACCTTGTCCCCTTCACTCATATTGGTCGCGCCGCAGACAATGGAGTACGTGCCTTCGGCTGTGCGCACCTTGCACAGCGCGAGCCTGTCCGCATTGGGGTGCTTTTCTATGGCGAGTATCTCCGCCGTAACGACACCGGTTATCTCCGGGGTCACGTCCTCGACCCCGTCCACCTCTATGCCGGCAAGCGTCAGCCTGCGCGCAACCTCATCGGCATCGAGGTCCGTCTGAACGAATTCCTTTAGCCATTTGTAACTGAAGAGCATACCAGAAGCCTTTCGCGGGATCAGAACTGACGCAAGAACCTTATGTCGTTCTCGAAAAAGAGCCTTATATCGTCTATGCCGTACTTGAGCATCGCTATACGCTCGATGCCCAGTCCGAAGGCGAAGCCCGTGTACTTCTCGCAGTCATAGCCGACGGAGCGGAAGACCTCGGGGTGTATCATGCCGCAGCCGAGTATCTCAAGCCACCCCGTCTCCTTGCATACCCTGCACCCCGTCCCCTTGCACATGACGCACCGGATGTCCACCTCCGCGCTGGGCTCTGTGAACGGAAAGAAACTCGGCCTGAAGCGCAAGGGGGTTCCCTCTCCGAAGAGGCGTTGAAGAAAAGCGGAAAGAACCCCCTTGAGGTCGCCGAAGGTAACCCTTTCGTCGACCATGAACCCCTCGACCTGGTGGAACATGGGGGTGTGCGTAAGGTCGGAGTCCCGCCTGTACACCGCCCCGGGTGCTATGACCCTCAGGGGCGGGCTCTGGGTTTCCATGACCCTTATCTGTACCGGGGATGTGTGGGTGCGCAGGACCACGTCGCTGCTTACGTAAAAGGTGTCCTGCATGTCCCGCGCCGGATGGTTTTTGGGGATGTTCAGGGCCTCGAAGTTGTAGTAGTCCGTCTCGATCTCGGGTCCTTCGGCTATGTCGAACCCCATGGAGGTGAATATGCCTTCCACCTCCTCCAACACCCGGGTCACCGGATGGAGGCGGCCGAAGGGGATGCTCCGGCCCGGAAGTGTTACGTCTATCTTCTCCTTTTTGAGGCGTTCTTCCCGTTCCCTCAGCCGTAACTCGTCGAGAAGCGCCTCTATCTCGTCCTCTATTTCGCGTTTTACCCTGTTTATCTCTGCGCCGGCCTCGCGCCTCTCGTCCGGAGGGTACTTGCCGAGCTCCTTTATCAGGGATGCGATCGGCCCCTTTCTGCCAAGATACTTCTTTCTTACGGCGAGGACGTCTTCGGCTGAACGCGCCTCCTTGAGAGAGTTAAAGGCGTCTTCCCGGAGCCTGTGGAGTTCTTCTCTCATACCGAAAGGGCTTGCTTTGCTATGGAAGTGACCTTGGCGAATCCAGCCGGGTCTCTCACGGCCATGTCGGCGAGTGTCTTCCTGTCGAGCATGACCTCGGCCTTTGTAAGGCCCTCGACGAGACGGTTGTAGGTGATACCGTTCAGCCTGGCGGCGGCGTTTATGCGGGCTATCCAGAGCCTCCTCATCTCCCTCTTCTTGGTCCTTCTATGGGCGTACGCATAGCAGAGGGCCTTGTCCACCGCCTCGGTCGCGGTCCTGTAGAGGGTGCCCCTCGCCCCCCTGTAACCCTTGGCGGCCTTGAAGACCTTCCTTCTTTTCTTCTTTGCGTGAACACCCCTCTTTACCCTGGGCATACCACTACACTCCTTTCATTCTTGAGTTATACATAGTCACGGTGTTTTGAACAGCAAGCTGCAGCGAATCTTCCCTGCCTGTACTTGGCACGCAGACAGGTCATGTAAGAAATCATACGAATCATACTTCTCTTGCGATGCATGCTCAACAACCGACGGGTGGGAACTCCTCCGGACGGAAAACCACTCCAAAGGCCCAGCTCACCCGCGTCACAGATACGGCATAAGCCTTCTTACGGCCGGCACGTCCGCCTTCGCGACAAGACCCGGCTTCCTGAGCCTGCGCTTTCTCGATGCAGCCTTGCTGGTCAGGATGTGTCTCAGGCCTGACTTCTTCCTTACTATCTTGCCTTTTGCCGTGCTGCGGAATCGCTTCGCAGCCCCTCTATTTGTCTTTATCTTGGGCATACTGACTTGCTCCTGTATTTTATTATGGCTCCGTCAATCACCGGAACCGGCGCTTTTCTTTTCGGCGGCAGGGCCGAGCAACATGGTCATGTTCCGCCCTTCCATCTTCGGCGCCTGTTCAACGACCGCAATCTCCTGTGTCTCGGCGACGATGCGTTCGAGCATGCCTTTGCCGAGCTCGGGATGCGTTATCTCCCTCCCCCTGAAAAAGACCGTCACCTTCACCTTGTTGCCCTGGGAGAGAAAACGCTTCACATTGCGAAGCTTGAACTGAAAGTCGTGTTCTTCGGTCCTGACGCGGTATTTAACCTCCTTTACGTGGATAACGGCCTGCTTTTTCTTGGCCTCGTGGGCCTTCTTGCTCATCTGGTACTTGTACTTGCCGTAGTCCATCAACCTGCAGACGGGAGGCTTGGCGTTGGGTGACACCTCCACAAGGTCAAGCCCGGCGTCTTCTGCCAACTTGAGCGCTTCATGGATCGGCATTACACCGAGCTGCTCGCCCTTGTCGTCAACGACGCGGACCTCAGGGGCCTTTATCCTCCTGTTGACCCTCGTCTCTTCCTTCTTACGTTGTTTTGTCGCAAATCTCGCTATAAAGACTCACCTCCTTGGGGCCTGTTTTCTCTTTCGAGGCGTTCGATGAACTCCATGACGGTCATGGTGTCCAGGACCCCCTCGTCCCTCGAGCGAGGGGCCACCTGTCCCCTCTCCTCTTACTTGTCACCCACGACGACCATGTAGGGTATCCTTCTGAGCCTCGCCTCCCTTATCTTGTAGCCGAGCGTTTCGTTCCTGGTATCGAGCTCCACCCTGAACCCCGCTTCTCTTATCCTGCGGTATACCGAGGCCGCATACCCCTCGTTCTTTTCCGTCACGCTGAGGACTGCGGCCTGCACCGGTGCGAGCCACACGGGGAAGGCCCCGGCATAATGCTCTATCAGGCAACCGAAGAACCTCTCGAGCGACCCCATCAGCGCGCGGTGGATCATTATCGACTGGACCGCCTGCCCGCGCTCGTCACGATAGGTTACGTCAAATCTCTCCGGAAGGTTGAAGTCGACCTGGATGGTCGAGCACTGCCACGCCCTGCCGAGGACGTCCTTTATCTTTATATCGATCTTCGGACCGTAAAAGACCCCCTCGCCTGGGTCTATGTAGAATTCGAGTCCTTCTGCCACAAGGGCCGACTTCAGCGCACCCTCGGCCTTCTCCCAGTTCTCGATCGTTCCGACGTACTTCTCCGGCCTTGTGCTGAGATATATATCGTACTCATTAAACCCGAAAGATCTCAGGATGTAAAGGGTAAATTTCAGTATTTCCTGTATTTCGTCCTCGAGCTGGGACGGTGTGAGGTATATGTGCGCATCGTCCTGCGTAAACCCCCTTACCCTCAAGAGCCCGTGCAGCACGCCGGACCTCTCGTACCTGTAGACCGTACCCAGCTCGGCGTAGCGAATGGGCAGGTCGCGGTAGCTCCTTATGCGGCTCTTGTATATCTGAATGTGAAAGGGGCAGTTCATGGGCTTCACTATGTAGTCCTGCCCTTCGACATCCATGGGGCTGTAGAGGTTCTCCCTGTAGAACTCCCAGTGGCCGCTCGTCTTCCACATGTCGAGCTTGGCTATGTGGGGCGTATATATGAGCGAGTAGTCATGCCTTGCGTGCTCCCTTTTCCAGAACTCCTCGATCACGCTCCTTACGGCCGCGCCGTCCGGATGCCACAGCACGAGCCCGGCACCCACATCATCGTTCATCGAAAAGAGGTCCAGCTCGCGGCCGAGCCTTCTGTGGTCGCGCCTTTTCGCCTCCTCGATCCTTTTTACGTAATCATCGAGCTCGGCCTTTTCCGGGAAGGCCGTCCCGTATATCCTCTGGAGCATCTTGCGGTTTTCGTCACCCCTCCAGTACGCACCGGCGATGCTCAGAAGCTTGAAGGCCCTTATACGTCCGGTGCTCGGCAGGTGAGGCCCCCTGCAAAGGTCCACGAAGTCGGCCTGCCTGTATACGCTGACGGTATCCCCTTCGATCTCATCTATGAGCTCCACCTTGTACGGCTCATCGAGCTCCCTGAAGAGCCTCAGCGCCTCGTCCTTCCCGAGCTCCTCCCTTGCAATGGGGGCGTTCCCCTTTACGATCTCCTTCATCTTCTTTTCTATCTTGAGGAGGTCCTCCGGGGTGAACGGCCTGGAGACATCGAAGTCATAGTAGAAGCCGTCCTCGATGACAGGCCCTATTCCCAACTTCACGCCCTTGTAAAGCGACCTTACGGCCTGGGCCAGCACGTGGGCCGTCGAGTGCCTGTAGATCGCGAGCCCCTCCTTTGAATCGAGCGTGATCGGCTCGACCTCAACCGGCGCCCCCGAATCCTTCAGGGGTGTCGACAGGTCCACGACCGTGCCGTCGACCCGCGCTGCGACGGTCTTCTTGAAGGTCTTCTTGTCGAGGTGTTCCTTCAGCACATCCGCAACCGGTGTGCCCGCCTTGCACTCCGACTCGGACCCATCTATAAATCTCACTGTCACCATTTATCGTCCGCCTCTTACAGGCCTTCCCAAAAACAACAAAAAGGCGCCAGCCTCCTGTATGGTCTGTCCGCCCTCCATCCTCAACCACGGAAAGGGGCGGACATTCAGCCGAAGAAGGATGACACCTTCTCTATCCCGAAGCACCCCGCAACAGGTTCGGGGAGTCCTATCTTGCCGGGGAATTGTCCTGCTACGCTTCGCTCGCAGCCCCGCGGCAAAAAGTCAACGACGGTTTGCCGCGGGGAATCCGCTCGCGATACATCTACAAGATGGTAGGCACGGGCGGTTTCGAACCGCCGACCTCTACCGTGTCAAGGTAGCGCTCTCCCACTGAGCTACGCGCCTGTTGCAACAAGTTCCTTTACTCCGGCCCTACCGGGCTGCGGATAAAAAAATGCCTCAAAACCTCCGGGATCAAAGCGTCCAGGTATCAGGGTCTGGATGATCAATCTACAGAGGTACAAGAAGCATGGACAATTTTACCACAGTGGCCCGTTCTGTCAAGGAATTTATCAAGGAATATCAAAGGGATGTGGTCTGTCCGACCCGAACCCCAAGGCCACACCGCGGCCCGATGCGCCTATATGCTGTAGACAGGAGCCCTGTCCCAGTCAGTAAAGAAGTGGAAAAGGTCCGGCTTCGTCCTGGCTATGGCGCTTTCAATATTGCCTATGCGGGCTATATAAGGGGTCCTCAACCCGTGGTAATGCGTCTCTTCCCCTATCTCCCTGAAGACGAAACCGTATCTTTTGAGCAAGGCGAAAAGGGGTTTCTCCATGGCCGCGTACCAGTTGACCACACCCTGCCATTTGCTCTCCCTGTAAAGGGCCTTCAGGAGCCCCAGGACTATCTCCGGTCGGCGGCGCCTGTTGTACGAGTACTGCTGCTCCGGTGGATCCTCCACGGCACCGCTCATGGCGTATATGCCGTCACCCGCCCTTCTGCGGTACATCTTGCTTATGGCAAGCCTTGATATCTCGGCTATACCGTCCCTCGGAATCCTCGATGTATCGATGTCTATCTTGCAGAACCTTTCTATGGGGAAGCCTATCTCCGAATCCCTGATCAGCCTCACCGTGCCCACTATGTTGTCCTGCGAATCAATGGCTATGAAGTGCACCGAGTGTTTGTCGAACTCGTCGGACTCCAGTCCGCCAGGATGGTCCTCCGGCGATTCAAAGTCGCACTCGAGACAATAGACCTGATACCTCAGTTTGAATACCTCCTCAAGCTCGTGTTCCGTCTCCACCCTCCTGAATGTAAACATTTCCCCCGCCCTGTGCTGTTATTTGTTAACGTCCCCTGTATTGTAGTTTCAAATACAGATAAAATCAAGAAAACTTTTATAAATTTCGCCATGAGATCACCGCGCCGTATCCGCCCCTCGCAACGCCCTTTCTCCCCGTCATTGCCGAAGCACCGGGACACCACATAAGCTCGCTGTGCATATTAAAACCGGAAAAAGGATTGAGTCAGGATTGATTGAGGAAAAGACGCCGGGTCCATGTGGAGCATCGGGGATTTTGATCAAGTTGCCGGAAGGAAGTTCTATCGCCTTTTTATAAGCAGTCTGGATATATCGGCTGCCGCAACTGTTATTCCTTCGCACCGTACTTTCGGAAGAATTCGGCGGCCCCTGTTTTGCCCGTTCTTCCCTCGGCAACAGATCTCACCATGGCCTCGAAGCTTGCCTCCTCGGCATGAAGCTCAATTCCGTTCATCATGAGGAAAACAACTGCCGCAACGGCCCCGGTTCGCTTGTTACCGTCAACAAAGGGATGGTTCCGTATGATGTGAAATAGGTATGCGCCGGCCATCTCGTAGATATCGGAATGAAAGAAATCCTCGCCGGAACCGGCCGGCGGCATCGCCACGGCGGACTGGAGCAACTCCATGTCTCGTATCCCCGGGCTTCCGCCATAACGCTCTATCTGGTCACGATGGATTGCAACGACCTCGTCAAGTCCAAGAAAGACCGGCCTCATCAGTCCGCCAACCTTTTCAGGGTCCGCTTGTACTTCCTGTTGGTCTTTTCAAGGGCCTCTTCGAACTTCCTGCGGCGCTCCTCGTCCCTTACAGGCGTTATGATGAGCACCTTGCCGTCGGTCGAGATCTCGAGAGGGGTTTCGTCGTCTATCTTCAAGAGATCGAGGACTCCCTTGTCGATCACCAGAGCCATGCTGTTGCCGTGCCTGGTCAGTCTTTTAATCACCTTATACCACCTCCGGCGGTCCAACATTGTAAATACATTGTATCACCCGAATACCATACCGTCAACCCCTATAGGTCTGGCACGGCTACAGGCCTGCCTTATGAGGCGGGTTTCTACAAGCTGCAACAGGGAAGCTGCCTGTACATCGCAACGCCCTTTCTCCCCGTCATTGCAGAAGCACCGGGACACCCGCCGGCTCGTGCGAACAAGGCGGCGGGCGTTACGACCGAACGGAGCCACCCTGCAGGGGAAGAGGATTTCATAAGCTCCTCCGATCCCCTTCTCCGACGTACACAGCTGTCATCGCGAGGGGCGAAGCCCCGAAGCGATCTCGCCTTAAACCGGCAAAGCTTCCTGAAATTGGAGGAGAGTGTAAACCTCTCCCCCCCGGTAAGGTGGCTATGCTCGTTTATTCCACCCGGTGCTCGCTTCGTTCGCAATGACGGAAAAGACACCTTGCCGCAAAGGACACCAGATCTTCGAAGCTCCCTTCTGTTCGTTGCAGGGGGAGCTTCACATGAAAGGAATCATCCGATTATATTTCGCTCGCCAACCCAGCAGCAAGCTGCGGAGAATGCACTCGCGATGCATGTTCAAAGCCCCTACAGGGAAGGCGATCCGCATGCGGTGCTTTTTCATCCCGGCTTCAAAAAAACATAAAAATTTCCGATAAGTATATTGGTTGACAGTATTTTTGTATTCATATAAACTGAACTTGATGAAATCAGGCTCTGCCATGCCGTCCGGTTCCGGCACTCCACCGCGGTTGAGCCAGGGGGGAAATCGAGGCATCCACTGACTATTGTTTACAACGCCTTCCGTACGGGCCTTGTCCCGCTTTTCCATCATCTAAAGGCTCAAATGGTAACCTTAGAAGAGATATCCAAGAACTACTATCTCGGCAGCACCGTGGTCAACGCCGTAAGCGACATAAGCATCACGGTGAATGACGGTGAGTTCATGGCGCTGGTGGGGCCGTCCGGCAGCGGAAAGTCAACGCTTCTGAACATCATCGGCTGCATAGAAAAGCCCACCTCCGGAAGGATAACGCTCGACGGCACGGATGTGACCGACGTGCCTACTGACAGGCTCGCTGACATACGGGCGCGCAGGATAGGTTATATCTTCCAGACATTCAACCTTCTTCCGGTCCTCACGGTCTCGGAGAACGTAGAGTATCCGCTGCACCTGCAGGGGGTAGACAAGGCCGAGAGAAGGAGAAGGGTTGAAAAGGTATTGCATGAGGTAGGGCTCGAGAGGTTCTCCACCCACAAGCCGGCCGAGCTCAGCGGCGGCCAGCGCCAGAGGGTGGCCATCGCCAGGGCGCTGGTCGGCTCCCCATCGATGATACTTGCTGACGAGCCCACCGCCAACCTCGACCACAAAACCGGCATGGATATCCTCACCAAGATGAAGGAGCTCAACCAGAGGCTCGGGATAACCTTCATATTCTCAACCCACGATCAGAAGATCATGAGCATAGCGGACAGGATCGTGGAACTAAGGGACGGACGGCTGTCAAACAACTGATGTTTCTCAGGCTCGCTTTAAGAAATGTCTTCAGGAACAGGGTGAGGTCGCTCATAACCCTCGCCGCCATTGCCTTCGGCAGCACATCCCTCATCATCGCCGGCGGGTTCATAGAGGACACCTTCATCCAGCTCAGGGAGAGCTACATCCACAGCTTCCTCGGGCACCTCCAGATCTACAAAAAGGGCTTTTATGAAAAGGGAGGGGCAAGGCCCTTTGATTACATGATGACCGACCACGAGGAAATCACCAGGGAGATATACTCTGTCGAGGGGGTCCGTCAGGTGACACCGAGGCTCGAATTCTCCGGGCTTCTGAGCACCGGCGAGACGACAATATCGTTCATAGGACAGGGCGTGGACCCTGAAGGTGAAAGACAGATAAGCAGTTTCGTTCAACTGGACAAGGGCGAGAACCTCGCTTCGGGCGACAAGTACCATGTGATCCTCGGAAAGGGTCTTGCGCACGGGATAATGGCCGACGTCGGCGATCCGGTCATACTCGTGGCCAACACCATGGGAGGCTCGATAAACGGACTCGATGTCGTTGTTAAAGGCATCTTCTTCACCAGCTCGAAGGCGTACGACGACAGGGCTTTGAGGGTCCCGATCAAGACCGCGCAGAGACTTTTGCGAACCGACGAGATTCAGAGCCTTGTGGTGCTTCTTGACGACACGGCAAAGACCGACCTCGTAAAAGAACGGCTCGAGCGCATCTTCGAAGAAAGAGGCCATGACCTGGAGATAATACCCTGGTATGAGATGGCCGACTTCTACAACAAGACCGTTGACCTCTACAAGAGACAGTTCTTCGTCCTCAAGCTCATCATCGGCATCATAGTGGTGCTCAGTATCTTCAACACGATGAACATGTCCGTTCTCGAGAGGATCGGCGAGGTCGGCACGATCATGGCGATCGGCACAAGGAGGTCGGGTGTCGTAAGGCTGTTTCTACTCGAGGGTATCATCCTCGGCTTCTTCGGAGGGATACTCGGCCTGGTGGGCGGATATGTGCTGGCTTCCATAATATCGTACATCGGCATACCCATGCCTCCTCCGCCGGGTGCGACCATATACTGGACCGCGGCCATAAGGATAGTGCCAGGTGTATTCGCCTTCTCGTTCGCACTGGCACTCGTTACCGCGCTCTTTTCATCCGTCTACCCGGCGTACAAGGCCTGCAGGCTTGAAATAGCCGAGGCATTGAGACATAATGTTTGAACCTGCTCACGGAACCGATGTGTCAATGAAGAGACGGCTTCTCACCATAATAATAGGTACAATAGTTGCGGCAGGATTATTCTGCCATGCACCACCGGTGAAAGGCGAAAGGACGCTTTCACCCGACGAGATAGTGGCCAGGGCCGACGAGGTAAGGAGTCCGCAGCTCGACTACATCGTAAGAGTGAAGGTCACGAGCATGAAACCCGGACGCAGGGACAGGGTCGCCACCTACGAGGTCCTCGTCAAGGGAAAGGAGAAGACCATAATAAAGACCCTCTCCCCACCCGTTGACAGGGGCACATCCCTCCTCATGCTGGGAAGAGACCTCTGGGCGTTCCTGCCGGATGTCTCCAAGCCCATAAGGATATCCCTGCAGCAGAGGCTCATCGGCGAGGTGGCGAACGGCGATATCGCCCGGGCCAACTTCTCGGGCGATTATGACGCCAGGCTTCTAAGGACGGAAAATATCGGCGGCAGGTCATACTACGTGCTCGAGCTCGTGGCCAAATACGACGACGTAACCTACGGAAAAGTAGCGTACTGGGTCGACGCTCGAAACTTCCACCCCTTCAAGGCAGAGTTCTACGCCGTATCGGGCAGGCTTCTCAAGACATGCTCCTACGAGGGGTACAGGGAGCTTGCGGGCAGACAGAGGCCCACCAGGCTCGTCCTCGAAAACCCGCTGGTCAAGGGACAGAAGTCCGTGATCGAATACGACAGCATGGTGTTGAGAAAGCTGCCGTCAAAGTACTTTACGAAGAACTACATGAAGAAGCTCAGGTACTGAGCAAGGAAACTTTGGAAAATCGTATTTTCCTGTCGTTACACAGAGGAGCGAAGCGACGAAGCATCTCTACAAGCTCCACAAAGAGATCTGATTCTAACCGGCAAGGTCGCTGCGCAAGCTCATCACATCCGGTGCTTCACTTCACAATGACGAACGAACGAATAAATCAGGGTTTATTTGAAGATCGACCGAGCTCCGCCGCAGAGGTCTTCGATACGGGAAAAGGACGTGTTGAGGCGCACAAACGTATCGGCCCGACTGAAAGTACCGCCTCTAACAGGCCCCTGTGCATGTATTGCGAACGCCTGTCTGTGCCACGTGGACAGGTTGTCGTTATTCGCAACTTGCTGCAGGGCGCTTCAAAAACTACCGTAAGGAACCCGCTACGCGGGTTTAAGGTAAAGACAGCATGCCGCCGGTATTGAGGATCATCGCCCGCCTTGCCCTAGCCATGGTCATGGTAATATTTTTGCGCCCCCTTGCGTCCGGAGGTCCGGGGCCCGTCTCTAGTGGATGGACCCTGGTAAAGAACATACGCTTCCATACACACCCCGAATACACCAGGATAGTGATAGACCTCGACAGGAAGGCGTGGTACCGGATTGAGTCATCCGAGGACGCATCGGCCGTAACCGTAGAGCTCAGGAACGTATACCTGAGGCCGGGCCTGAAGAGGCGGATCGCGGTCGGTGACGGACGTGTTAATGCGATCGGGCTCGCAAGGCCTGACATCTCAACAACAAGAGTCGTCATCGAAATGGAATCTCCCCGGGTATACAGGTACTTTGCCCTGGAAAGACCCTACAGGATAGTCGTTGACATCAAGGG
Source organism: Deltaproteobacteria bacterium (assembly GCA_015492495.1). Lineage (GTDB taxonomy): Bacteria > Desulfobacterota > GWC2-55-46 > GWC2-55-46 > DRQE01 > S146-62. The sequence continues at coordinate 14,375 of WGEY01000006.1, forward strand.
GCGGCTGGAGAAAGCCCCTGCGGCCGAAAAGACGGAGGAGCCGCCCGTTGAGCGGCCACATGAAAGGGAGGCCGTTGCGCCAAGAGTGGAACCGGCCGAGCCGCCAGAGGAAGGACCGCCGATCATGGAGGAGGAAGGCGCAATGAGGATAGGAGGCTACCTGCAAAATGAGACCGCCTACAGGACAAGCGCTCCCGACGACCTCTCCAAGGTAAGAAACATATTCTTCCTCGAGGGAAGCGGACGGCTCGGCATGAACGTATCCTACAAGGTGAGCGCACGGGCCGTGTACGACGCTGTATTCGACCTGACCAGCAACTTCAGCAAAGAAGTTGAAGACGACCAGGAGTTCGAAGTCGACCTGAGGGACACCTACGTGGACATCTCCCTCGGCGACTGGGACGTAAGGCTCGGAAGACAGCAGATCGTGTGGGGTGAGGCCGTTGGGCTCTTCTTTGCGGACGTGGTGAACGCGAAGGACTTGAGGGAGTTCGTGCTGCCCGACTTCGATTACATAAGGATACCACACTGGGGCGCCGACGTGGAGCTGACAAAGGGCGATGTTTACATCGAGTTCGTCTGGATACCGGTACTCGAGTTCAACAAGACAGGTGTTGCCGGCTCGGAGTTTCCACCGGCCGTGCCGGTGCCCGACGGGGTGACATACACGATCCGCGGCACGAACGAGCCTGGGGACAACTTCAGGAACAGCGAGGCCGGTGGACGCATATCCTACTTCTTCGAGGGCTGGGACCTGAGTGTTTTCTACCTCTATACCTGGGACAAGTTCCCCGCCTACTTCAGGACCATAGACTCATCCACACGCTACACATTCAATCCCGAACACAAGAGGCTTAATGTCGGTGGTTTCACACTTGCCAAGGAAATCAGTGATATAATATTAAAGACAGAGTTTGTATACAGCGAAGGTAAGTATTTCGCCGTTATCGACGATAAAGATAGTGATGGGGTGGTAAGGAAAGCATCCATCGATTACCTCGTCGGTATGGACTATACGCTGTGGGACAGGCTTGATATCAACGTGCAGTTCATGCAGAGGATAATACCTGGCTACAAGGACACCATCTTCAGGGAAGAGCGCATACGCTCTACCGCATCCATAAGGCTTAAGACAGGTTTTCGCGACAATACGATAGAACCCGAGATCCTCATAATATCGAGCCTTGAGGAGACGGACATGATGATAAGACCGAAGATTGAGTTCACCTGGGGTGGACAGTGGCGGTTTCGCCTCGGGGCGGACATATTCGAAGGCAAAAACGATGGAGTCTTCGGACAGTATGATACCAAGGACAGGGTTTACACGGAACTACGGCTTATATTTTAACTCGATTCGTGAGTGTCATGTCAGTAGAACCTCATATCGACACAGGGAACCGGGCGGACGCCTCCATTTATGAGGAGTCGTTCCAACGGAACCTGGGGCTTATAAGCGAGACCGAACAACTGCGTCTCAGGAGCTCCACCGTGGCCATTGCGGGGCTCGGCGGGGTCGGCGGACTCCACATGGTGACACTCGCCAGGATGGGGGTCGGAGGCTTTCACGTGGCGGACAACGACACCTTCGAGCCGGCCAACATAAACCGCCAGTACGGGGCCACGGTAGATACGATCGGCAGAAAGAAGACCGATGTAATGGCGGAGACCGTTGCTTCCATAAACCCGAAGGCGATGATAAGGATATTTGAGAAAGGGGTGGATGAATCGAACATCGACGACTTCCTTGAAAACGTCGACGTGGTCATAGACGGCATAGACTTCTTCGAGGTCGACGCCAGGAGGCTGCTCTTCAACAAGGCCCGGGAAAAGGGGATATACGCAGTAACATGCGGCCCCATAGGCTTCGGCGCCACGCTCCAGGTATTCTCACCCGACGGAATGAGCTTCGACGAATACTTCGGCATATCCGACGACATGGGCTACTGGGAGAAGATGGTCGCGTTCGCCGTGGGGCTGACCCCGAGGCCGCTCCACCTGAAGTACCTGGACTTATCAAAGGTGAACATCGAGGGCAAGACCGGTCCTGCCCTCGCATCGGCCTGCAACCTCTGCGCAACGCTTGCGGCCACCGAGGCCATAAGTATCATACTCGGGAGAAGAACAGTAAAGGCGGTCCCCTACTACTTCCAGTTCGATCCCTACCGCCGTGTCTACAAGAAGGGGTATCTTTTCATGGGAGCCGGGAACCCCGTTCAGCGTCTCAAGAGATGGCTTTTCAAGAGAAAAATAAAGCCTCTTCTCGCCAAGAAGTAGCCGATGCCTGTTCCGGAAGATACACTTTTGCGGATTATAGAATACGGCACCTTGGCCCCTTCGGGGGACAACTGTCAGCCGTGGATATTCCGGTGGGACGGTGAAAGGCTCCACCTCGTAAACGATGAGAAACGCGACACATCCCTCTATAACGTAAGGAACACCGCTTCGTTCATAGCACACGGGGCTCTGATCGAGAACATGAATATAGCGGCCGCGGAGACGGGCTACGAGCTTAAAGCCGAGCTCTTCCCGCGCGGCGATGAAGACCCGCTCGTAGCGGTCATAACCTTAAGTCAGGCTCCCGTAAAGCCGGACAGGCTATTTCCATTCATTGACAAAAGATGCACCAACAGGAGTATGTACCGCTCGGATGAGCTCGGTCATACCGCCAGAAAGAGGCTTATGGAGGTCCCGGCAAAGGCCGGCTGCGGGGAGCTGTTCCTGGTTGAGGACAGGCAGGGTAAGGACATCTTGGCCCGTGCGGCGAGCCTGAACGACCGCCTGCTCTTCGAAAACCGCGAACTCCATGACTTCCTCTTCCACCAGATACGGTGGAGCCGCGGCGAGGCCGAAAGGACCGGGGACGGCATGGACATAAGGACCCTCGGGCTGTATCCGCCGGAGAGGGTGGCCTTCAGGACCCTGAAGCCGTGGCCCATGGTGAGGTTCATGAACAGGCTGGGGCTGAGCAGGCTCCTGCCCCTGCGTTCACACCTATTCTTCAGGAGGTCGGCGGCCATCGGAATGCTTCAGATGCCCGGCACATCCCCGAAGGACTTCGTCACCGGCGGACGCGTGCTCCAGAGGATATGGCTTACGGCCACGTCATTGGGCCTCTCCTTCCAGCCGATAACCGGGATCACCTTCCTCATACAACGCCTGTGGCTGGAAGACGGCCGCGGATTGAGCAACGGGGACAGAAAGCTCGTTGAGAAGGCCGCGGCGGAGCTGAACAGGGTCATTCCCATAGACCGGGGCCGTGCCATGATCATGCTCTTCAGGCTCGGACGCTCCGGACCGCCGAAGGGCCGGTCACTCCGGCGCAAGGTCGTTATGGAACGAACAAAGCCCTAACCGGACGCGGAAGACCGATCCACCCCCTTACACTATCACACTGTACAATGGAAAGCCGCGGCTGATCCTCCTTCCCGCCCTGTGACCACTTTACTGTCATTGCAAGCGAAGGAACTTCAATCCCGAAGCGAAGCATCGATCTCTAAATGTTTGATCTTACTGAAAACGAGACTGGGGAAGGTAAGAACCTTACTCCCCGGCAAGGTCGCTTCGCCAGTTTATCAGATCCGGTGCTTCGCTACGCTCTGTTAGACTTTCTTTGTCTAACGTAGTATATAAATGTTGTGCCGATTTGCCATCCCGGCACTGACAGGTGGGCAGTAACAGAAAGAATGGTCAGTCATCGCGAGGGCCGTAGGCCCGAAGCGATCTCATTATCCACCTGGCGCTGCTTCCCAAGATCAAGGGGATCTGCAACCTTTCCTCTTTTATCCGGTGCTTCGCTTGGCGACGTAAAAGCCGACATCATCGAGTAGGAGGCGGGGTCGCCCCCGCCGTCCTCTCACACCACCGGACGTGATCTCCACCCGGCGCACCGGCGAAGGCATGTATTCCCCCGCCAGCAGTCTGGCCCTGATCGTCGGCCAGTGCCGTTGCAGGTGGGCCTTGAACTCGGGCGTGCCGATGCCATCGACACCGGCGCTCCCCTTGTTCCGCTTCACCCGCTCGTACGC
>WGEY01000007.1 GCA_015492495.1 Deltaproteobacteria bacterium
ACTTTTATATTCGTCCATAAAGTGGTATAGCGAACTATCCACTACCTTCACGGCACCGTCGAGGAGGTGGCACCTCCCGCCTCCTGGGAGGATCTCACATAGGTTTATTAGTGCGTCCAGGTCCGCCCTTGAGCCCCTCCCTGTGTCTATCCTGTCCAGGAGCATCGATATGTAGTAGGTGCCGGTCTTGCACGGCGGGCACTGTCCGCAGGACGAGTGGGCGAAGAAGTTTACGTATTCAGCTACTCTCTTTACGATTCCGGTGCCCTCCGAGATGACTATCATGGCGCCGGTGCCGAGGCTCGAACGGCGTTCCTTCACCGAATCGAAGTCGAGTGGCACATCCAGATCCTCTTTCGTCAGTATGGTGTTGGATGGTCCACCTGTAAATACCGCCTTGAACTTCTTTCCGCTCAGCATTCCGCCACCGTACTTGAATATCAGTTCGGACAGTGGGATGCCCATGGGAAGTTCATAGACCCCAGGCTTGAGTACGTCACCGCTCAGTGAATAAAGCTTTGTTCCAGTGCCCTTACCCATGCCTAGAGATCTGAACCACCCGGCGCCGTTCCTTATGATATGAGGGACGTTGGCCAAGGTCTCCATGTTATTGACAAGTGTGGGACATCCGAATACACCTGATTCGGCCGGGTAGGGTGGTTTGCCCCTTGGAAAGGGGAATTTGCCCTCAACGGACTCTATGGCCGCAGTCTCCTCGCCGCCGATATAGTGGCCGGAGCTCTCCCGTACCTCGACTTCGAGCCTCCTGCCCTGCGAATCGGATGCGATAGCGAATATCTCGGTCTCTTTCCACTGCGAGACGGCCCTGCGTATGGTCTCTATGGCCTTGTCGAGGTCCGGGTTGATATAGAAGACAACCTTGTTTATACCGGTCGCGAGTGCGGCGATTATAGATCCCTCGATGACCTGGTGAGGAGTCTCTTCCAGCAGTACCTGATCCTTGAAGGTGCCTGGTTCATCTTCATTGCCGTTGCATACCAGATATTTGTCTGTGTCGCTGTCCTGTGAGGCGACCGCACTCCACTTTATATGGACGGGAAAGCCGCTCCCTCCAAGGCCCCTAAGCCCAGCCTCCTTAATTACCTCTACGGCTGCGCTCCTGTCCTGCAGGACCTTCCTTATCCCCTCTCCGCCGCCCAGTTCAAACCATCGCTCGATGTCGGCCCCTGTGCGGTTGTGTTCGTTCAGTAGTACCTGATTCAGTAGCTTCACTGCTTTATACCGAAGTTTGCGTAGTCTGGAAAGAGCGTGGGGCTCTTTATTTCCATAGAGAGTCCCGCGTTTGTAAGTTCCCTACTGAGGTTCTTTGTGTGTTCGATAGTGAACTTCTTGTGGCCGCGCCCATGGATGGTCTCAGAGGCCTTGTTTCCAGCCCTCCTCCCGAAACATATGATCTCCAGGAGGGCGTTGCCCATTATACGGTTCCTGCCGTGGATGCCTCCGCTGACCTCGCCTACCGCATAGAGGCCGGGGACCGTCGTGCTCCCGTTTTCGTCTATCTCCACACCGCCGTTCTGATAGTGGAGCGTAGGATAGACGAGCATAGGTTCGCCCGCCGGATCGATGTTGCATATCTTTCCCCTCTGGAGTAGCTTTGGGAATCGCCTTTCCAATATGCCCGGGTTTTCCCTTTCGAGGGTCGGTGTGTCGAGCCATACGCCTCTATTACCTCCATCTGTTACTATACCCCTCCCTTCGGCGCACTCCCTGAGGATGGCGGCTGTGACGCAATCGCGCTGCTTCAGTTCGTCTATGAATCTGTTTCCGAGGCCGTTCAGAAGGTGTGCACCTGCGGACCTCACCCCTTCCGTTATTAATGAGCCCGCCATACTGGCTGGATAGGCCATGCCTGTGGGGTGATACTGGAACGAGTCTATGTCTTTCAACCTCGCTCCGAGGCGGTATGCCAGCACAAGACCGTCCGCTGTCGCTCCAAAGTGGTTGGAGGTGGGAAAGCCGTTCAGATGAAGCCTGCCGATTCCACCTGTGGCCATAATGACTGACCGGGCCTTTATTAGCAAATATGCCGCCCTGTCAAGTGAGAATATGACGGCCCCCGCGCAGTGGCCTGTTTCGTTTGTGAGGAGTTCGACTACCGGGCTGTACTCCAAGACCTCCGTCTTGCCGTTTCTGACGGCTTCGCGAAGGACCCTCATCATCTCCAGCCCGGTGTAATCGCGGCAGTAAACTACCCTGTCGTGGGATGTGCCTCCTGCCCTCCTGGTGAGGAGGTCTCCAAACGGGTTCTGATCGAACTGCATGCCTTTCTGTATGAGCCACCTTATCACTTCCGGGCCGTCCATTACCAGGGCGGCTATCAGCCTGCTCTCTCCGCGGAAGTGTCCGGACTTCAAGGTGTCTTCATAGTGCATCATTGGAGTGTCGCCGCTCTCGATAGAGGCCTGTATGCCGCCCTCGGCCATGACCGTATTGCTGTCGCCGAGTCTGAGTTTTGTCGAAAGTATAACCCTGGCCCCGTTCTCTGCGGCCGCGAGCGCCGCTGCACACCCTGCGCCCCCCCCGCCGATGACCAGGAGGTCCGTTTCATGGACAAAGGCCCCTGCCAGATCTGTATCATCGATCAATGCGTCCGCCTGGAGAATGGCCGCCAGATCCTTATGACACCTTTCCCCCTTGTTCGGTCCGGTCTGGAGGGTGACGAGCGTATCCTCGTAGTAGTCGGGGTGGTACTCTTCGAGGAGATTCGCTATATCGACCTCCTCCGGAGGCAGGGCGCGCGATCCCTTACCTTTGAAGTAGTTTTGCAATGCCATCTTCCGTGGAATCCCTTCAGACATATCCTATCCTGGCAGAGGCAGGTTTGGAGCGCTCCAAGCCTGTCATCCTTCAACGATCCTGTATTCACCCTTCCTGATCTCCTCGAGCCTGTTGATCAGATTGGAAGGTCTTATGTGAAAATAGGCCGTGATACGGCGGCAAAAAAGGCCGACGTGGTTCGGCGTAATCTCCTCGGGGCAGGAGGTCAGGCATAATCCGCACATTACGCACTCCAGAAAGAGCTCTCCGGCCTCCCTGAACTTGCCTTCCGTGGCGAGGTTTACGCCGTGCTCCACATCTATCTCTACCGGGCATGATTTAGTACAGCCGCCGCAGTGTCTGCAGTGGGCCGCTTCCGGGAATATCTGGTGAAACTGTGCCTGTGTATCCCAGGAGTTCTTAAAGTCATCCAACTGGTATGTATGGTGGTTTGGGGTAGGAAAGACGAGAAAGATGATCTGCATGCCATCTTCAACCATAGTTTGGCACCCCAACTCGGTAGTGATGATAGATCTCCCGGCCCTGCGAACGAAGACCTTGCAGGCGCCGCATACCCCTTCGAGACACCCCACACCATGGACCCTGGGGTGTCCGGCGTGCCAGACGGCCTGTATTGCCGACATAGTGGCTGGGACGGTTATATCCTTGCCGTTTATATTGACTGTGATATCTCTATCTCCCATTGCCTCTATAAATATATCGCTGTTGCCGCTTAATCTTTGAGAGTGTACCCTTGCTAGGATAAAATACCACGGCAAAAACTATTTTCAAGTGTTTTATACACAACGACATAAATAATTGCGCATATACCTTTTTTCTGTTATACTCCTTGCAGAAAGGAGGGGCCTATGCGCAAGTTGGAGATCAAAGATGCAGACATCGTGCAAATCGCTGTTCAGCAGGAGATACTCCGGTCCGAGGACTCGCGATATGACCATCGCCTCCACGGGATCCTGCTCGTATATTCCGGCAAAAGTTGTAACGAAGTGGCGGAACTCTTCGGGCACAGTCCCAGGACCGTCCAGTACTGGGTACGCCGTTTCGAACGGAGTGGTTTCGCTGGTCTCCAGGAGGCCCCCCTCTGAAACAACTCCTGCGCCACCGTAGAAAAGGCCGTATGCTGGTCCTCGTTCTGGACAATGCCCGCTGGCACCATGCCAGGCTTCTCAAGCCGTGGCTGAGGAAACATCGCCGTCTGCTCAGGCTCGAGTTCCTGCCACCCTACAGTCCTGAATTGAACCCCATGGAACGGGTATGGAAGTTGACGCGTAGGCTCTGCACCCATAACCGTTACTTCCCGACCCTCG
>WGEY01000008.1 GCA_015492495.1 Deltaproteobacteria bacterium
GGCCACAAGGACCACAAATGCCATAGAAAGGAGGTTTCGGGAGGTACGTAGGAGGACAAGACCCATGGGGGTCTTCAGCGACAGAACGAGCATCGAAAGAATACTATACGCCGTCTTTACCTATGAAAACAAAAAACAACGAACCGCTGCCCCTTTCCTTATGACACAAAATATTTGACGTTACCCCCATCTGCAAGGACCGTCCTCAGGTATCTTCCGGTGTGGCTTCCCCTCGTCCTTGCGACCTTCTCCGGAGTGCCCGTGGCCACGATCCTGCCCCCGCCTTCACCTCCTTCCGGGCCCAGATCCACTATATGGTCCGCGGTCTTGATGCAGTCCAGGTTGTGCTCGACAACGACGACCGTGTTTCCGCTGTCCACCAGTCTGCCGAGTACGTACAAGAGTTTTTTTATGTCGTCCGTATGAAGGCCGGTTGTGGGTTCGTCGAGGATGTAGAGGTAGTCATCGGTCCCGCCAGAGATGAGCTCCCTCGCTATCTTCAGCCTCTGTGCCTCTCCACCGGAAAGCGTCGTCGCCGCCTGGCCGAGCTTGAGATAGCCCAAGCCGACGTCCCTGATTATGGAGACCTTCCTTGCGAGCGTCGGCATGGACTGGAAGAACTGTGAGACCTCGTCAAATGTCATTTCAAGGACGTCATGGATGTTTTTTCCATTGTGCCTTATCTCGAGCACCTGGGGCTTGTAGCGCTTGCCGTTACAGCTTCCGCAGGTGATGTATACGTCCGGAAGGAAGTACATCTCCAACCTTTCAACCCCTTCACCCTTGCATGCCTCGCATCTTCCGCCGGGCACGTTGAAAGAGAAGCTCCCTGCGTTCAACCCGGCGGCGACGGCGGAACGCAGCGATGCGAAGAAGTGTCGGATCTCGTCGAAGCCGCCTATGTAAGTTATGGGGTTGCTCCTCGGGGTCTTGCCGATCGGCTCCTGGCTTATGAGCCTCACCCCTTTTATGAGCGCCGTCCCTTCCAGGGTCTCGTATGGAAGGGGCCTTGCGGCCTTCTCACCGAATATGGGTGCAAGCGCATTGTACAGTGTGTCCATGATGAGCGTGCTCTTGCCCGAGCCTGAGACCCCGGTGATACACGTGAAGGTATGGAGCGGTATCCTGAGATCCACGCCCTTCAGGTTGTTGCCTCTGGCCCCCTTGAGAACTAAATGTCCGTCTTTGCCCTTTCGCCTCCAGCGCGGGACGTTTATGCGTTTTTTTCCGGTAAGGTACTGCGAGGTGAGGGTGTTTGCCGTCTCAAGAAACTCCCCGGTCGGACCGCTGTATACAAGCCTGCCGCCCGTCTCTCCGGAGCCGGGCCCCATCTCCACGATGTAGTCGGATGCCATTATTACGGATGGGTCGTGTTCCACCACCACGGTCGTGTTGTCCCTGGCGGTGATCTTCTCTATCTGCTCTATAAGCATGTCTATGTCTCTGGGATGGAGCCCTATGGAGGGCTCGTCCAGTATGTAGAGCACGCCGGAAAGCGCGGCCGCAAGCTGGTTGCAGAGTGTGACCCTCTGCGCCTCGCCGCCGGAGAGGGTGCGCGTGAGCCGGTCGAGCGTTATGTAGCCGAGCCCCGTCTGGTTCATGAAATCGAGCTTCATGGATATCTGCTTCAACGCCTCTTTGGCGACCCCCCTCTCGGACCTGGTGAGCTTGAGTGTGCGGAAGAACCTTTCCGCCCGTTCTATCGTCATGCGGCTCACTTCGGCGATGTTGAGTCCGTTTATGGTCACGGTGAGGGCCTTGTCCTTGAGCCGCGTGCCCTTGCAGGACGGGCACGTGAACTGTCCCTTGTACCTCGAGAGAAAGACCCTCACATGCAGCTTGTACTTTTTCGTCTCGAGGTACTTGAAAAAGCCGTTTATGCCGTCGAAGTCTTCGGTCCCTTCGAATATCAAGGCCCTTTCCTTATCTGTGAGCTCTGAAAACTTCTTGTCGAGGTCCAGGCCGTAGTCGTCTGCGTGTGCCTCGAGCTCTTCGTACCACCAGGTATAGGCCGGTTTCGTCCACGGCTCGATGGCGCCCTCCCGGAGCGTGAGGTCCTTGTTGGGCACTATCTTGTCCTCGTCGTACAGCAGGATGTTGCCGAACCCCTTGCACTCGGTACATGCCCCGACCGGATGGTTGAAGGAGAACAGAAGCGGGGTGGGCCTTTCAAGGTCTATGTCGCACCTGGTGCACCGGAGAAGCCGCGTGAACTCCTCCCTGCCCTTGGAGCCGGTCTCCACCCATGCGCTGTCCCCACCTTCCCTGAATGCCGTCTCGAGCGAGTCCACAAGCCTTGTCCTGTCTTCCTCCCTGAGCACGAGACGGTCCACGATCACGCCTATTTCGCCTGTGCCCTTTTCTCCGATCCTCTCCAGGGGCATCTCCTCGCTTATGTCAAAGATCTCCTCGCCTGCCTTGATCCTTAAAAAGCCCTTCCCGAGTAGCCCTTCGAGGAGTTCCTTGACAGCGGATCTTTCTCTATCCTTGAGCGGTACGGTGAACCCCACGAGGGCCTTTTCTCCTGGGGCCTCGGCGATGAGCTTGCCGGCGGTGGTTACAGGGTCGGACGGCGTTACAACGGAGCCGCAGCCGGGGCAGTGGATCTTTCCGATCCTTGCGAACAGCACCCTCAGGTAGTCGTTGACCTCGGTTGCCGTGCCGACGGTGGAACGGCTCGTGCGCACCGGATTTTTCTGCTCGATCGCGATCGCGGGACGGATGTTCACTATCCGGTCGAGCTCCGGCCTGTCCATCCTTTCGAGGAAAAGCCGCGTGTAGGTGGAAAGCGATTCCATGAACCGCCACCTGCCCTCGGCAAAGAGCGTGTCAAAGGCGAGCGACGACTTGCCCGAACCGCTCGGCCCGACCACCGCGGTGATCTTGTCATGGGGGATCCTCAGGTTTATGTTCTTCAGGTTGTTCTGACGCAGCCCCTCGACGATGAGCTCGTCGGCTGCGGCAGGGGGAAGTGGCAGATCGAATGTGAACGGCTCGGAGTTTTTAAGCCTTCTTGACATGACCGGTTCCTTGATGGAGAAAGTAATTGTAGATTATATATTATTTCCGAGGAGAATGCTACCATGGCAGAAAGAAGATTGCGCACGGCTCTCAGTCCCAGGGATGCATGGGCCCGTGCGCTGTCTAATTGCGGCTTCAGGGGCGGGGTCGCTGGTATGTATCGGTACGTAAGGGAATGGTCCTTTGTCGATTGGCGGCGTCTTGTCGCAGGCCGGGGATTTAGCGAAGCCTCATTTAGCGGATTGTGCCTGAGAGCCCTTGCGTGCGGGCTTTAACAAGGTCAGTGGACCGGCCTGGTGGTGATCTTGATCGGGGTTATGCCAAGCTCCCGCAGGATGGCTTCGGCATGTCTGCTGCCGGTCTTGAGCCATCTTTCGTAAATCCTCAGGACATCGCGCGAAGTGGACAGCCTGCTCCTTTCACTTACCTCGTTCAACACATCCACGAACCTTGTGAACTTCTCGGAGAGCTCCCTGTACAGGGGGGTAAAGCACTGGGAGCGGCTGTTTCCCTCGATGGCAGGTGTTTCCGCCGCCAGGTGCCCGTATGATGTTGCGCCCATCGCTATGTAGTAGTCCACGTCGATGAGCCTCCTTTTGAGGCTGTCGGAGAAGAATCCTGAAATGAAAAGCGAAAGGTCACCGAGCTCCTTAAGCATGAGCCCCCTGAGCTCCCCCTCCGCCCCGAGGGCCTTAAGGAACTTTGTTGCAAGCGGTTCGCCTGAAAGCCTCTTCGGGTCGATGAACTCCGCAAGAAGGTTTGAGAGGTAGAACTCAACCAGCTCGCTGGTTTCGACCCCCTGGCCCCTGATCGCCTTTGTGACAAGGTCCCTGAAGTGTTCCATGGGTGTTAAGTCGGTAAGCATGTGTACCGTCACCTCCGGTTGCGTCTGTTATACTTCTTGCCTTTATTATCGGCAATTTTTGTCGCAAAGAAAAGTTTTTTTCATTTTTTTGGCACTCTCACCCAAAGAGTGCCAAAAACTTCTTGACAAAACCGAAAGTGGTTCCTATATTCACTATACGATTAACGCGATACGGATTCAGCCGTGCCTTGGGCCTTTTCGGCGAGGCAAGTGGTTTTGTATTGCATATTTTATATTATAACGAAATAATTAAAAGGAGGAGGATGGTTGTATGAAGATCAGACCGTTGCATGATCGGGTAATCGTAAGGAGGCTCGA
>WGEY01000009.1 GCA_015492495.1 Deltaproteobacteria bacterium
ACGTAGGAGGACAAGACCCATGGGGGTCTTCAGCGACAGAACGAGCATCGAAAGAATACTATACGCAGTCTTTACCTATGAAAACAAAAAACAACGAACCGCTGCCCCTTTCCTTATGACACAAAATATTTGACGTTACCCGACGCCCCTGCAGCAAGCCGCAGGAAGCCCTCAACTCTGTACCGCCTCCTCCATCCGCACCGTGGCCGCATGCCGGAGGATAACGGCATTGCAGGTCGCCTCCCTGGGTTAAAATGCGCTATAATGTCTAAAACTCCCTCAGCGGGCTCTGGGGAGCTCTTCAAAATGTAAAGAAATTTGCGTTATATGTGCTCGTAACGCATCTGGACACCACGAACGGCCTTCAAAACAGGGGGACCTATGGCAAAACAATACGTCTGCACAATCTGCGGGTACGTGGGAAGGCCCAGCGTCTCAAAGGGTGGACGCATCCTGGAGGTGATACTCTGGCTGGCCCTGGGCCTTCCAGGACTAGTCTATACCGTCTGGCGCGCAACAAGGACCTACAGGCCATGCCCGAAGTGCAACGAGGCGTCGATGATATCCACCAACTCGACGGTCGGAAGGAAGCTGATGGGACTGTAAGGACAGAACCTCCCGATCTTTACCTTAATCATACAGGACGTACGCCTGCCCCCATGCCTCCGGAGGGAACGCGTACTGTCTGAAAGCCGCTTGCATCGGTGTTAGCGCCGCCGTGCATTTTGAGGCTCCAGTCATCGCTACGGTGAAAGACATCCGCTGTGCCCATTCAAATCCGGCTCCCCTCGCCCAGCCAGCCAAGCTCCCTGCCGCTTACGTGGGAGTTCTTGCCGATTATTATGTGATCGTGGACTATGATATCCAGTGCCCTGGCCGCGGCCAAGAGCTCTTCGGTCAGCCTGCGGTCGGCCGTCGATGGTGTGGGATCACCGCTGGGGTGGTTGTGAACGAGTATTATGGCCCGTGCGTTGTGGCTGAAGGCGCGCTCGATGATCTTTCTCGGGTAGACGAAGGTCTGGTTTATCGTACCCTCATGGAGCGTCTCTATACCGAGGACCTCGTTCTTTGAATTCAGGTAGATGGCCAGGAACTTCTCGACCTTCTCGCCGGAAAGGGCCACGTTGAGATAGTTGAGCACATCCCCGGCCGAGCGTATCACGTCCCGCTTCATGACCTTTTCCTTGAGATACTCACCGGCCATCTCCTTTACAAGCCCGACAAGGACCGCGGCGTTCTCCCCCATTCCTTTTACGGACACAAGCTCCTCGACCGATGCATCAAGCACACCCCTGAGCCCCTTGAACCTGCTGATGAGTGTCTTTGCGAGCGGCTTCACGTCCCTCCTGGGAATGGCATAGGCAAGGAGGAGCTCGACTATCTCGTAGTCGTGGAACCCCTCAAGGCGCGTCTTCTTGAACCTCTCTCTAAGCCTCTTTCTGTGGCCTGCGTTAGGGTTTTCCATGGCTATCATCTACCCGCCCCCTTTAGACGCCAACTTGGAGCTTGAAGCTCCCTCGAGCGGGCTCAGGGGAATCTTCAAATGTAAGGAAGTTTGTTTTATATCCACTCGCCAATCCTGCAGCAAGCTGCGGAGAATGCCTGCCTGTCCCGGGACGGCAGGCAGCGCCCGCCATGCATTTTCACAGCGAGATCAAAATCTCTTTACTTTACAAGGAAGGCCTTGCTGCGGTGCCCGAGACGATGCATTCCCTTCGAGTCGCGAAACTTCTCGATATCACCAAGCCGCCTTCGGCGGTTCACTATGACATCGACTACACCGAAGAAGCAGCGTTCAATGCATCCTCAGCTGGACCTCTCATTATCCTTCTCCTCATCCTTCCCCCTCTCTCTTACGATCCTCTCCATGAAGGGCTTGATCAGATCCAGCGGAATGGGGAAGATGGTCGTCGAGTTCTTCTCGGCCGCGATCTCCGTGAGCGTCTGCAGGTACCTCAACTGCAATGAGACTGGGTTCTGGCTCAGCAAGGTGGCGGCGTCCAGTATCTTCTGCGCGGCGTTGAACTCACCCTGTGCGTGTATCATCTTGGCCCTCTTCTCCCTCTCGGCCTCCGCCTGCTTGGCCATGGCCCTCTTCATCTCCTCGGGCAGATCTATGCCCTTAAGCTCCACGAGCGTCACCTTCACGCCCCAGGGGTCTGTCTGGCGATCGAGTATCTCAGCTATCCTTATATTTATCTTCTCCCTCGACGAAAGAAGCTCATCGAGATCCTCCTGCCCGCAGACACTCCTCAACGTCGTCTGGGCCAGCTGGCTCGTGGCATAGAGGTAGTTCTCCACCGAAATCACCGCCTTGTCCGCGGCCATGACCCTGAAGTAGACTACCGCGTTGACCCTTACCGAGACGTTGTCCCTGGTGATGACCTCCTGCGGGGGAACATCAAGGGTCACGGTCCTCAAGCTGACCCTCACCATCTTCTGTATGCCAGGGATTATAAATATGAGTCCGGGCCCCTTGACGGACTGAAACCTCCCGAGGAAGAACACAACCCCCCGTTCATACTCCGGGAGGATCTTTATGGCGCTCCACAAAAACATTATTACAACTATGGCGACGAAGATGATTCCCATCCCGGACCCCTCGAACATGGCGACCCTCCTTGGTTAGAGGTGGATAATTACCTTACCTTATTAGCTCATTTCCTTATGACTTTCAAGACCATCCCATCCACCCCGACAACCTTAACCATGGCACCGCGCTCCACAGGAGCGTCACTCGATGCATCCCAGTACTCGCCGGCTACAAAGACCTTCCCGTTTCGCTCTCCACCGCCGATATCCTCCACCACCGTGCCCTCCTCCCCAACCATGGCATCGACCCCGCTCACCGGCCTTCTTCGATGCACCGTGACGGCCAGGTACGTCGTCCCGAGCACAAACAGCGTCATCAGTATGACCGTGGGCAGGAGCACCCAGATCGAGAGCCTCATGAAGGGCAAGGGGGATTTGAAAAGCATGAGGGAACCCAGAACGAGCGAGACCACGCCGGCCATGGTCAGAAGCCCGAAGCTTACGACCTGGGTCTCGGCAAAGAAAAAGACGAGGGAAAGCCCTATGAGTATGAGTCCTGCATAATTCACCGGAAGTGCCTGGAAGGAGTAGAAGGCCAGCACCAGGCATATCGCACCCAGGACGCCGGGAAGTATCACGCCGGGATTGGAGAGCTCGAAGTATATGCCCATGAGCCCTATCATCATCAGGATGTAGGCGACATTGGGGTTGCTTATGGCCCTGAGGATCCTGGACCTCAGGTTCATCTCTACGTCAACCACCACAGCCCCCTCGGTCCTGATCACGCGCACGCCCCTCACGGTCTCGACCCTTCTTCCGTCCAGCGTCTTGAAGAGCTCCGTCCTGCTGTCCGCAATGATATCTATGACCTTGAGTTCGAGCGCCTCTCCGGCGGTTATGTTCACGCTCTCCCGCACGGCCTTTTCTGCCCATTCGGCGTTCCTCTTTCTCTTTTTGGCTATGCTCCGGATATAGGCCACGGCGTCGTTCTCCACCTTCTTCACCATGGTCTCGTCGAGCTTCCCTCCACCAATGGCCACCGGGTGTGCCGAGCCTATGTTGGTCCCGGGGGCCATGGCCGCGATGTGTGCCGCATAGGTTATGAAGACCCCTGCGGAGGCGGCCCTGCCCCCTGCAGGGGCCACGTACACCACCACCGGGACCTCGCTTGCGAAGATGGCCTTTATGATATCCCTCATCGAAAGATCGAGCCCTCCAGGCGTATCGAGCTGGAGCACCACTACTCCTGCACCCCCGGCCTGGGCATCATCGAGGCCCTTGGCGATGAACTCGGAGACCACCGGGTTTATGATACCCTCAACGACAATGTAGTGGATTGGAGGCGGTGTGTTTGGCTGAAGAGGACCTTTTTCATCTGCAACAGAGCGGCCCGTCACGGATGAAAGGACGAGAAAGAAAAATAAGATCGCCGGTGCGTACGGTATCCTGGATAGGTGCTTCATACCTTGCAAGCATACCATCCTTTTCAGGTGTTGCAACAAGGCCGTCAAGTCAAGAACAGGGGTTGAACGCAGGGTTCGATCACGGGTCACCCGCCGGTCTCTCCGGAAAGAAGCTCCATTACCCTTTTCATGTCCTCCCATGTCTCCCTCTTGAGGGCCGGTTTCTTAAGAAGCGCAACCGGGTCGTGGGTGGCCAGTAGCAGGGTGGATCTGTACGGGTGGAACCTTCCCCTGAGCGTTACACCGGCACGCCGCCCGAGGAGAGCTTCGGCCGCCTCGTCTCCCAACGCAACGACAACAACCGGCGAGATCACGTCGATCTCCTCTTCGAGGTAGCCGAGGCATCGCCTCACCTCCTCGGGACCGACGGATCTGCCGTCGTGCGGCCTGCACCTTACGATACTCGTAATATATGCGTCGGACCATTCAAGCCCCATGGCCCTTATCAGCCTTTCAAGCAGCGCACCCTCCTCCCCGGCCGCTGGCGTGCCGCAGACAAAGACCAACCTCGCGTTAGGACCGCCTGCCCCGGCTACAGGGTTGGAGCGTTCGCCTCCGAGAGAGCACCTCCTGCAGAGGGCTATCCTCTCTCTGAGCCGTCTTAATGTTCTCACCTCCCCCGTCGGGGGCAGGGGCAGGTCCGCAACCCCGGTCTCCCCGAGGTACTCGAGCCACTTTATGGCTGATTCAAGGATCTCGCCGTACGTATCCACAGGTTTTGTCTTTACAACAAACATACCTTGAGCTATCATAAATTATTATGGTCATTGCACTTCCTGCAGCCATCCTATCTTTTACAATATTTCTTCTGATACCGCAAGATGCAAATGCATGGGGACCGGCTACACACCTTGAAGTAGGGATAAACATACTGCGTGATCTCAACTCCATTGCCCCGGGTGTGGTGCCCCTCATAGAGAAGTTCTCCTACGACTTTCTCTACGGCAACATCAGCGCCGACATAGTGGTGGGAAAGAACCTCGTCGATGAACTCAAGCACTGCCATAACTGGAACTTCGGATTCAAGCTGTTGAGAAGGGCCGAGTCGGACTCCCAGAAGGCGTTTGCATACGGCTACCTGAGCCACCTTGCAGCCGACACCGTCGCGCATAACCACTTCATCCCCGAGATGATGGTGCGTTCCTTCTCTGCACGCATAATGAGGCACATATACTGGGAGATGAGGTTCGACGCCCTTGCCGACAAACGTGTGTGGAAGATACCGGACAAGATAGCCAAGCGCGTTCACCAGGACAACGACAGGCTTCTAAGCTCCGTACTCGAGGGCACCCCTCTGTCATTCAGGACGAGCAAGACCATATTCTCGAGCTTTCTGAACCTGCACAGGATAGAGCATTGGCACAGGATGATAAACCTGCTCTCATCCTCCTCGAAGTGGGTCCTCCACAAGAAGGACAAGGACAGGTTCTTCAAGCTTTCTCTGGATGCGGCAAAGGATGTCCTTTCAAGGGGACGCCAAGCCGACTGCCTGAAGAAGGACCCGGTGGGAAGAAAGAACCTTCAGCATGCAAAGACAACTCGAAAGAAGCTCAAGGCCGTAAAAAGGCAGGGAAAGAACTGGGAGGAGCTCCTGGAAAGATCACTCAAGGGGTTCTCGCAACCGACTTGACCGCTTAGCGGCCTTTAGCCCGCCTTCTTCATGGAAACCACCTTGTCAAGCAGCCTTTCGGCTATCTCTTCCTTATCCATGGGGGAGAGGTTCTCCACTCCGCCACCACGGTCTATGAGCGTAACCCGGCTTGTATCGGAGTCAATGGCCTCTGGTCCGTTGGCCACAATGATATCGAGGTTCTTTTCCCTGAGCTTCTCCGTGGCGTTACCGACGAGGTCCTCTGTTTCGAGTGCAAAACCAACGAGGAACCTCTCGTCCTTGTTGCGTCCCATCTCCATGAGTATGTCTGGGGTTCTCTCGAGTTCGAGCGCAATGGGTTCGGTGTCCTTTTTTATCTTCCCGGTACGTCTCAAGACAGGCCTGAAGTCGGATACAGCGGCGGCCATCATGACAACGGTCGATTGTGGATAGTGAATAAGGACCTCGTCCCTCATCTCGGCCGAGCTCTCCACCCTTTTGACCGTCACACCCGGCGGGTCTGCAAGGTGTACCGGACCCGAGACGAGTACGACCTCGGCCCCCCTGCGCCTTGCGGCCCTCGCCAACGCGTAACCCATCTTACCCGACGATGCGTTGGAGATGAACCTGACAGGATCTATGGGCTCGCGCGTTGCACCAGCGGTTACGAGGACCTTTTCTCCTTCAAGGTCCTTGGGGCTCAAGGCCGCTTTTACGGCATCCATCACATCCTCTATCTTAGCAAGCCTTCCCTCGCCCTCCCAGCCGCAGGCAAGCTCGCCCCTTTCAGGACCCACGAACAGGTAGCCAAGCTCCTCCAGTTTCTCTATGTTGGCCCGAACAACCGGGTTTGCGTACATGCGGTGGTTCATGGCCGGGGCAATCAGCACCGGTGCCGGAGACGCCATGATCACGGTCGTAAGGAGGTTGTCCGCTATACCAGAGGCCACCTTGCCTATGAGATTGGCGGTTGCCGGAACCACGGCAAGAAGGTCGGCCCTGTCGGCCAGCTCTATATGGTCTATGGAGGCCCGGTCCAGGGTGAAGATGTCCGTATACACCGGATTGCCCGCCAGGGTGGCAAGGCTCAGGGGGCCGATGAACTTAGTTGCGGCATCGGTCATCACCGGCCATACACAGGCGCCCTCTTTTTTTAAAAGCCTCGTAAGCTCCAGCGCCTTGTACGCCGCTATACCGCCTGTCACTCCGAGTATTATATTTTTTCCTTCGAGCATACAGCCTTACAGGACCTCCCGTACAAAGGGGTTGGCAAACTTCTCCTCAGAGATGGTCGTTATGGGACCGTGTCCGGGAAATACCCGCACATCGTCGCCCAGGGGCAGTATCTTCTCCTTGAGCGAATCAAGGAGGGTCTCGTAGCATCCTCCGGGCAGGTCAGTTCTGCCGATGCTCCCGGCAAAGAGCGTGTCACCGGTGAACAGGATCTCCTCGTCCTTGACGTAAAGCGACACCCCTCCCTGCGTATGCCCTGGGGTATGGATGACCTCGATCACCATACCGTCGACCTTGAGCTCCATTCCATCCTCGAGCGATACCGAGGGCGTGGGTTGCGGGGAGACCTCAAGGCCGAACAGACTGCCCTGGGATGTGACGTTCTCGAGCAGGGGAAGATCGAGTCTGTGGATTGCGATATCCGCATCGAGCGCACTGCCGAGTTCGGCGTCCGCGCCGACATGGTCGAAGTGGCCGTGGGTGTTTATTATGTATCTTACCTCAAGCCCCTCGTCCTCCACCTCCTGCTCGATGTCGGAAGCATCCCCTCCGGGATCGATGATGACGGCCTCCCTGCTCTTCCTGTCCCAGAGGATGTAACAGTTGACGTCGAGCGGACCGACCACGAGCTTCTTGATCCCGCA
Organism: Deltaproteobacteria bacterium; assembly: GCA_015492495.1. GTDB lineage: Bacteria > Desulfobacterota > GWC2-55-46 > GWC2-55-46 > DRQE01 > S146-62. Next base: position 7,464 of record WGEY01000009.1, read on the forward strand.
CCTGTCAAAATCGTAGTATTCGGAGTCGACCATTATCACAGTATCTCCTTTGCATATCAAGGATTTAAAGACACGGCGGGGTGTAAGCGGACTCGCCACCTGATGTTCCGTTACGTATCGACCGTCGAGCCCCTTTCCGGCAAGAGGCTCCTACGTGTACCATCAACGCATACTTCACCGCCAAAGGCGCCGTCCGCCAGCCTTCAACCGGCCGTACCCTCACGCTGCCAGCCCTTGATCTTGCCCACATACCTCGCGGCGAGCTTCTTCGCCTTGTCTTCTGTGGAGGCCTCGGCCACTATGTGGAAGTACGAGCGCGTCTGGCTGGGATAGGCTATGATCCAGTCCCTGCCGAAGTTTATCTTTATGCCGTCTATGAGGGTCGTTTTCTTGCCTCTCGAGTCTTCCGCGAGCCGCCTCATTATCATGCCCTTCTGTTCCCACGGGCACGGCACGAGCTCCTTTATCATTATGCTGGGAGGGATCTCCCTCAAAAGTCCGTGCATGGGTGTAGCCTCCTTCGCGAGCATCTCCAGTATCTTTACGATGGCGTACATGCCGTCATACACCGGCTGGAATCCGGGGAATATGAATCCGCCCGTATCCTCGCCCACGAAGAGGACATCCTTGCCGGTCGCCGCCTCCATTAGCCCCCTTGAAGAGGTCTTTGTCCTCGTGGTCTTGAAACCATAGGCCTTGGCCATACGCTCTATGGCCCTCGACGCCGTTACAGGCACGGCTATGGTGCCTTTCTTCTTCTCCCTCTTGCCGGTCTTGAGGGTAAGCAATGTAACCAGGTTGAGGGCGGTCTGTCCGTCTATTATCCCGCCGGTGTCATCGACAAGGAACACCTTCTCTCCGCCTGCATCGAGGAGGAAACCAGCATCGGCCTTCAAGGAGCGTACGATGGTCGAGAGCTGATCGAGGGATCTCTGGAACTCCGCGGCCGTCACCGTGGTCCTGGTGCCGTCTATGTTCGCATTCAGGGCGATCACGTCACACTTCAGGCGTCCGAGTATCGAAGGAAAGATACGTGACGAGCTCCCGAAGGAGTAATCCAGCACCACCTTGAAGTGCGCCTTCTGTATCGCATCAGTGTCTATGGCCGCTACGAAGCCGTCGTGGTACGCCTCGAAGGCATGAACCGGGAAGGCCAGCTCGCCCGTGTCCTCGAGGGTGGCCCTTCTGAAGTCCTCCCGGAAGAAGAGTTTTTCGATGGTCTTCTCCATACCGGGATGAAGGTCAAGCCCCGAGTTGTCGAAGAACTTCATGTCGAGCAGTTGTGTATCAAAAGGCGAGCGCCTGGTGTGCACCCCGCCTATCTCGCTTCCGCCCCTTGCAAGAAACCTTACGACCGGCATGGGGGTTACGCCGTAGTCGTGGACATTGACGCCGGTAGAAAGTATGCCGGTCATTATCGCCCTGTTTATCATGCGCGACGTCTTGTGGGCGTCCCTGCTGGTCGACACGACCGAACCCTTCTTGAGCGAGGCGCCGTAGGCCGCCCCGAGCTTTGCGGCGAACTCAGGGCTGAGCTCGACGTTGGCAAGCCCGGTGACGCCGTAGGTTGAAAATATGTTCTTGCTCCACTTCTGTCCCCATATGAGGCTCGATGCCAGGGTCGCTTCATCGTCGACCTCCTTGTGGGGCCATACCTTCACGTTGGCACGGACGGAGCTGTTCCGGCCTATCCTGCAGTGATCGCTTACGACGACACCTTCGCCTAAATGGGCGCCTTCGCATATCTCGGTAGCGTTGCCGACGATGTTCTCCTGCAGACTCGCCCCCCTGCCGATCCTCAGATCACTCCACAGGACCGAATCTATTATGGCGGCCCCCTCCTCTATGACCGTGTTGTCCCCTATCACGGAGTTCACTATCCTCGCTCCGGACTCCACCCTGCAGTCCCTGCCTACGACGACCGAGCCCTCCAGCTCGGCGGTGAAGTCTATCCTCGTGTTCTCACCGGTCCATACCCCCTTTCTGCCCACCTCCTCGCCAGGGATATCCACATTGACCTTGCCCTGGAGTATATCCATGTTCGCCAGCCTGTACTCCTCCAGGCTCCCCACGTCCTTCCAGTACCCGTCTGCGATGTATCCGTATAGGGGTTCACCCTTTTCGAGCAGAAGCGGAAAGAGGTCGTTGCTGAAGTCGAACTCCGTGTCCTTTGGGACGTAGTCCAGGACGCGGTTTTCGAGTATGTAGATGCCGGTGTTTATCGTATCGCTGAAGACCTCCCCCCAGCCCGGTTTCTCGAGAAAACGCACTATCCTGCCCGACTCATCCGTTATCACTATGCCGAAGGCAAGCGGATTCTCCACGCGCGTCAGCACCAGGGTGGCCATGGCCTTCTTTTTCCTGTGGAACTCGATGGCGCTCGTGAGATCAATGTCTGTGAGTACATCTCCGCTTATGACCAGCGCGGCGCCTTTTTTATGGCGCCGGAGCGCGTTGGCCACGCTCCCCGCCGTCCCCAGGTCAACGGTTGGCGAAACATACCTTATCTTGACCCCAAGGTGAGAGCCGTCGCCGAGGTAGTTGACGATCGCCTCGGGCTGAAAATAAAGCAACGCGGTGAGGTCCGTCAGGGAATGTGCCTTTAGAAGGTCTATTATATGCCCGATGATGGGCTTGTTTGCCATGGGGACCATGGGCTTGGGGAGGTTGTTTGTGAGGGGGCGAAGCCTAGTGCCGAAGCCGCCCGCCATTATGACACACTTCATGGGAACCTCTGACAGGTCTGAAGGATACGGGAAAGCATGAGAGCCTTAATTATACCCGACCGCAACCCCCGAGGCAAGGCGCGGATGATCTTCGAGTGTTAAGAAAGATATCTTTTTTGAGCTCGCGATGCATCTCAGATCCGCATCTCACAGAAAGGCCTGCTGCGTTTCGTGCCCTTGGAATACCCACTGGACGCGACCAAGCACCTGATTGCCGCAGAATCTACCTTCTGATAGGGGACACCGCGGACAGGTGTCGCTACGCCATTAGTGGCATCGAAATATTAGCAGTTTGACCATAAACAGTCAAGGAGGCCGCTTCATCGGCAAGGGCTGCTTGTAGTAAACCGGTGAATTGCGGATGAGATGAAATACAGGTTATGGCCGTTGAGACGGGTAGAAATGTCTTTTTTCGCTCCGTGCGTGAACCGGGCAGGGAGAGAGGGGGAAGGCCCCCTCCTCTATGTCCCCATCTCCCAAGAAGCGAGATATTCCCTCTGTTCCTTTGTGAGCTTGTCTATCTTCACGCCGAGGGTTTCGAGCTTCATCCTGGCGATCTCCCTGTCGATGTCCTCGGGCACGGTGTATACCCTCTTTTCGAGGTTGGAGCCTCTCTGTACAAGGTAGGCGGCGCTCAGTGCCTGGTTTGCGAAGCTCATGTCCATGACGCTGGCCGGATGCCCCTCGGCGCAGGCGAGGTTCACGAGCCTGCCCTCTGCGAGCACATGTATCCTTCTGCCGTCCTCGAGGCGATATTCCTGGACAAAATCCCTTATTATCCTCTTGGACTTCGTAAGCCCCTTAAGGCCCTCCAGCTCTAGCTCCACGTTGAAGTGGCCGGAGTTGCAGACTATGGCGCCGTCTTTCATGTTCTTGAAGTGCTCTTTTCTTATAACGTTTATGTCACCGGTCACAGTGCAGAAGAAATCCCCTATACGTGCAGCGCGTGCGATCGGCATGACCTGGAAGCCGTCCATCACGGCCTCGAGCGCCTTCAGAGGATCGACCTCGGTCACTATCACGTTGGCCCCGGCCCCGCGCGCCCTCATTGCAAGCCCCTTGCCGCACCACCCGTAACCACAGACCACGAACGATGAGCCTGCGACGAGCCTGTTGGTTGCCCTGATTATACCGTCCAGCGTGGACTGTCCGGTGCCGTAACGGTTGTCGAAGAAGTGCTTGGTCGCCGCGTCGTTCACAGCGATCACCGGAAACTTCAGCAGCCCCTTGTTGGCCAGGCTCTTGAGCCTTATCACACCGGTGGTCGTCTCCTCTGTGGAACCTATTACGTACTCCGCATCCTTCTTCCTCTTCGAGTGAAGGACCGACACAAGGTCCGCCCCGTCATCCATCGTAATCTGCGGCTTCTTGTCGAGTACCGCGTTTATGTGCCTGTAGTAGGTCTTGTTGTCCTCGCCCCTTACCGCAAACACAGCTACGCCGTAGTCCTTCACCAGGGAAGCCGCGACATCGTCCTGGGTGCTCAGGGGGTTTGATGCGCAGAGGTACACCTCGGCCCCTCCCGCCTTGAGGGTTCTCATCAGATTGGCGGTCTCGGTGGTCACGTGCAGGCAGGCGGCTATCCTTACCCCCTTGAGGGTCTTCTTCTTGGAAAAGCTCTCCCTTATCCGCCTCAGAACCGGCATGTCCCTTTCAGCCCACTCTATCCTGTCCTTGCCCTTTGCGCTCAACTTGAGGTCCTTAACGTCTGAATTCATCTTGCCTCCCTAATGTTTTTTATTAGAACTTGAACGTGTATTGCGCTCGCCAAAGCCTGCAGCGGGCTTGGAGAGCTCCAATGTCCGCGCGGTTTGTTAAACCTGTAAAGCCGCTGGAAGACGGGTGCAGCCCGGCACCGCGTAGGCAGCTCTTGACCCGCCGCTCAGAGCCCGGCATCCTTCCTGAGCGCCTCTGCCTTGTCGGTCCTCTCCCACATGAACTCCGGCTCGTTCCTTCCGAAGTGCCCGTAGGCCGCAGTCTTCTTGTATATGGGCCTCAGGAGGTCGAGCTCCTCGATTATGTCGGCGGGCTTCATCCTGAAGTGCTCCCTGACGAGCCTTTCGATCTTTTCGTTCTCGATCTTCTCGGTTCCGAAGGTATCCACCATGACGCTGACCGGCTCCGATACACCGATGGCGTAGGCCAGCTGGACCTCGCACTCCGAGGCGAGCCCCGCGGCCACAATGTTCTTGGCGATGTACCTGGCCATGTATGAAGCCGACCTGTCGACCTTTGAGGGGTCCTTGCCTGAAAACGCTCCGCCGCCGTGGCTTCCGTGCCCCCCGTATGTATCGACGATTATCTTTCTTCCCGTCAAACCGCAATCACCGTGAGGGCCGCCTATTACGAACTTGCCGGTGGGGTTTATGTGAAAGCTGGTGTCAGGGACCAGGATCTCCTGCGGTATGACCTTTTTTATGACCTCTTCCATTATACCTTCCTTGAGGTCCGACTGCGACACATCCGGACTGTGCTGGCTGGAGACGACGACCGTATCGACCGAGACGGGCCTGTTGTCGACATACCTGAGGGTGACCTGGCTCTTGCCGTCCGGCCTGAGGAAGTCGAGTATCCCCTGCTTCCTTACCTCCGCAAGCCTCTTTGTAAGCTTGTGAGAAAGAACGATCGGCATGGGCATGAGCTCCGGGGTATGGTCGCAGGCGTAACCGAACATCAGCCCCTGGTCTCCGGCTCCCTGATCCTTTTCCTCCGACTCGTCCACACCCATCGCAATGTCGGGGGACTGCCTGTCGAGTGTCACGACCACGGCGCAGCTCTGCCAGTCAAAGCCCATGTCAGGCCCTGTGTAACCTATCTCTTTTACGGTCTGCCTCGCCACATCCTGGTAGTGCACGGATGTCTTGCTCGTTATTTCACCGGCGATCAGTATAAGCCCCGTTGTGACGAGCGTCTCACACGCCACCCTGCTGCTGGGGTCACCGGACAGATGGGCATCGAGCACGGCATCGGATATCTGATCCGAGATCTTGTCAGGATGCCCTTCGGTAACTGACTCGGATGTAAAAAGATATTCTCTCAATCCCATTGTTCCTCTCCTTGTCGGATATTTGATATCAAAAGGGACATTATTTAATCTTTTTGCGGAATTGTCAAACAATTTCTACTTTTGCGGCAACGCCATGGCACCGTTCTGCGGCTCCGAACAGCAGCATGCATCAGCTCCAGTACTCCTCCTTGTAGAAGTCGGTCAGCTTGGAACTTACATAATTTTCCACTTCCCTCGCCGTCGAAAACTGCAGGATCGCCCTTCCGATCTCCCTCGCCTCGGCATAGCTTATCGAACGCACGAGCTTTTTGACCCTCAGGAGCGAAAACGCGTTCATGCTCAACTGTTCAACTCCCATGCCAACGAATATGAGCGCATGCTCAGGCTCACCCGCCATTTCCCCGCACACGCTCACACTTATGCCGTGCTTTTTTGCGGAATCGACCACGCTGTTTATGATCCTCAATACGGCCGGATGAAAGGGCTCATAGAGATATGCCACGTGCTCGTTAACCCTGTCGATGGCGAGTGAATACTGGAGGAGATCGTTCGTACCTATGGAGAAGAAGTCGCACTCCTTGGCCAGGATGTCGGCGATGAGAGCGGCCGACGGCACCTCTATCATCACCCCGACCTCTATATCGGGATCAAACGGCTTACCCTCCTTTATGAGCTCGTCCTTCGTCTCTTCGAGCACCGCCTTTGCACGCCGGAACTCCTCGATGCCGGATATCATGGGAAACATTATCTTCAACTCGCCGTGGACGCTCGCGCGCAGGATCCCCTTCAGCTGCGTCTTGAATATGTCGGGTCTCTTGAGCGAGAACCTGATGGCCCTCAACCCCATCGCCGGATTTATCTCGTCGACGGTATCCATGTGGGCGAGAAATTTGTCTCCGCCTATGTCGAGTGTGCGGATCACCACGGGATTGGGGGCCATCCTCTTTGCAACGTAGCTGTACGCGGCGACATGCTCCTCCTCCGTGGGCAGATCCTTCCGGTTCAAGAACAGAAACTCGCTGCGGTAAAGCCCTATGCCCTCTGCACCGTGGTTTAGGAGCGCGTTTATCTCCTCGGCCATCTCCATGTTCCCCATAAGCTTCACCCTGTGGCCGTCGATCGTTTCCGACGGAAGGCTCCTGTAGTGATGCAGGGCCTTACCATACCTCTCGTACCTCTCCTTGCGCTTCTCGTATACGTTTATGACACTCTCGGACGGGTTTACGATGACCGCACCGGTCATTGCATCGACTATGACCGTATCGCCGGTCTCAACCTTCTGCGTGATATTTTCAAGCCCTACAACCGCCGGCAGTTCCAGCGCCCTTGCCATGATGGCCGTATGAGATGTCCTGCCGCCCATGTCGGTAAGGAATGCCAGGACCTTGCCCTTGACCATCTGCGCCGTATCCGCCGGCGAGAGATCATGGGCGACGATCACCGATGGCTCGTCTATATCCGCAAGGCTTTTCTCCGCTTTGCCGCTGAGGTTTAAAAGGATTCTGTCAACTATGTGCTCGATATCTGAGCTTCGCTCCTTGAAGTACCTGTCATCTATCTTGTCAAAGAGCGCCCTTATGTCCTTGAGGACCGACTTAAGCGCCCACTCCGCATTCACCCGATCCTTTCTTATGACTTCTATGGTGTCGTTTATGAGCATCTGGTCCTGGAGTATCATCATGTGGGCGTCTATTATCGCAATGTGTTCCTTGCCGCGGCCCTCCTTCGCCAGCGTCCTCTTGATCTTGTTGAGCTGCTCCATAGACACCTTGACCGCGTCCTTGAACCTACTGACCTCGGCCTCGACCGCCGAAGGATCAAGGTAGCAGAAGTGGACCGGTTCCACTCCCTTGGTCTTGACAAGGTAGGCCTTCCCTATCACTATGCCGGAGGACACCCCGATACCCCTCATCAAGATGACCTCTTTTTTCGCCTCAGACTTCGTCTTCATCAAAACCTCGCTCTATCAGTTCTCCAAGGGCCTGCACGGCATCCCTGGCATCCTGTCCCTGAGCGCTCACCGTGATCTTAGAGCCGCATCCTGCGGCAAGTATCAACACCCCCATGATACTCTTGCCGTTTACCCTAAGACCATCTTTTTCGACGAACACCTCTGCTGCAAACTTGTTGGCAAGCTGTACGAATAATGAAGCGGCCCTGGCATGAAGCCCCAACCTGTTTTTTATGGTAAATGTCCTCTCGAACGTGTCGTTCCCCATGGTTGTCATCTACAGAGATCCCGCCCGGGCGAAAGCAAACGGGACGCATCACTCTCCTCGCAACCCCCTTTTTTCGTACGGTACGGGCGGCCTGGTCGGAATATCCCTGATATCTATCTCCACGCCGAAGCTTTCGAACCTCTCTATGATCTCTTCGTCTTCCCTGTTTATTATCACGGAACGGCTGAGCCTCCTGCCGTCGTTGGAATGATGGATGTTACCTATGTTCAAGGAGGTGAACCTGAGCCCTTTGTCATAAAGCCTCATCGCGTCCTTCAAGTCACTTACGATCAATATTCCCCTTGCTTCCCTCAGATCCTCCTCCTCTACCTCGTCCATGACATCCTCGATCCTCTTTATGAGCACCCGCAGGTGCTGGTCGCCGCATGCGCTCATCACGGCCGTCCTGAAGCTGTCGGAGGCCGACTCGTCCGATGCTATGATGAGAAAGTCGGCGTCCATGAAGGGGACCCATGCCCCGAGCACCTGACCGTGAAGCAACCTGTCGTCTACGCGCACAAGCAGTATCATCTACAAAACCTCTGCCATAGGAGGCCACTAAGAATATACAGGGATATCCGAACCGCCGGACGAATCCCCCGCCGTGGAGGAAATACCTTGCAACACCTTCATCCGACCCTTTATCAAAGCCCTCTGAGGGCTCCGAGTGCAAGGGGGATACACACCTTTTATACGCGCCCGCAGCACCTCTTTACCCGGAGGGGCAGCCGGTGGCACCTATGTCTCGCGCAGGGCTTCGCCACCGGCAACGAGATGCCGGGAGCCACCTTTCGGAGCCCCTAGCCCTTTTTCTTGAGCATCTCGCTGGCCAGAACGATACTCTTGTGTCCGTGGTCGACGAGAAGCCTCACCAGTTCCTCGAGGCTCCTGCCCTCCCTGTTGTTCAGGAATTTGAGGATAAGGGGCAGGTTCACACCGGTGATTATCTCGACCTCCCCTTCCTCGAGAAGCGAGAGAGCTATGTTAGAAGGTGTACCGCCGAACATATCGGTAAAGATGACGACACCGTCGCCGTGGCTGATCTCCTTGATGGCATCCGTCAACATGGCCCTTATCTCTTCGCTGCTCTCCGCGCCCTTTATCCCGATGGCGCGCACGTCCTTCACATTGCCGGCTATCCTGTCGGCGGTATCCAGAATAGCCTCGGCCAGCCCGCCGTGGGTTATTATAACTGCACCGACCATGGTCCACCCTTTCAATCCGTCTCAGGTTGACAACAATGGAGCAAAACCTTCACGCTATACCTTGTCGATGTCCCTGTGCCTATGCCTCGGGGTACCGTACCTTGATCCTATCAGCCCGGAAAGGGCGTCTACTATCACGACCGACCTGTGTTTGCCGCCGGTGCAACCTACGGCTATGGTAAGGTAAGACTTACCTTCCTTCCAGTAAAGCGGTATGAGGTACTCCAGCAGCCCCCTGAACCTCTCGATGAAGTCCTTCGTCTCCTGCCTCGACAGAACGAACTCTTTTACAGCCCCGTGCCTGCCGTCGAGCCCCTTGAACTCATCCATGAAGTAGGGATTGGGCAGGAACCTTACGTCCATCACGATGTCTGCATCGGTGGGAACGCCGTAGCGGAAGCCGAAGGATACGAGGTTGACGACCATCTTGCGCCTGCCCACAGGGACTGAAAAGTAATCCCTGATGTACTCCTGCAGCTGGTGCACATTGAAGGCGGTCGTGTCGATGATCTTGTCGGCATGTGACTTGATATCCTTAAGAAGCTCCCTTTCGGCTGCGATGCCCTCCGTGGGGCTCGCTGCGTCCTCTATGGGGTGTCTTCTGCGCGTCTCGCTGAATCTTCTTACAAGGACATCGTCAGAGGCCTCGAGGTATATGAGCTCTCCCCTGTAGCCGGCCTTCTTCAGACCGCTGAAGATGTCCGGGAACTCTTTTAGGAACTCCCGCTCGCGAACGTCTACGACGGTTGCCACCTTTGTTATCTCTTCACTCTGTGCCAGGAGTTCCAGAAATTTGGGTAGCAGCGTGACGGGCAGATTATCAACACAGAAAAAGCCCAGATCTTCCAGGACCTTTATGGCTGTGCTCTTACCCGCCCCTGAAGGTCCGCTTAGAACGACGAGTCGTATGTCCTTCAAACCTAAACCTTCTCAAGCCTCTTGTCCGGGATGGTAAGGCTTTCTATGAGTTCCTTTGATGAATGGTGTCCCATTATCTTCAAAAGCTGGTTGCGTGCCGCGATCTCAACGATGGCCGCGACACTCCTGCCGGGGCTTACGGGTACCCTCAGGTAGGGCAGCTCCACACCGAGTATCTCACAGGTCCTGTCCTCTATGCCGAGCCTCTCGTAATCACCCCCGGGGTCCCAGCTTATGAGCTCCACAACGAGATCCATCTGCTTCTTCTCTCTTATGGCCGTTATGCCGAAGAGATCCTTTATGTTTACGATCCCTATGCCCCTGACCTCGAGATGGTAAGGTATGCGGTCAGAAGCCATGCCGAAGAGCGTAGAAGGGTATATCCTCTTGACCATGACCACGTCATCCGCCACGAGCCTGTATCCCCTGGAGACGAGCTCGAGGGCGCACTCGCTCTTGCCTATGCCGCTTTTGCCCTTTATGAGTATCCCTATGCCCAGAAGATCCACGAGAACACCGTGCAGCGTTGTCGAAGGTGCAAGCCTTGTCTCGAGAAACTTGATGATCCTCTCTATGAGTACGGACGACGAAAGCGGGGTGCCGAGCAGCGGAATCCCCTTCTCTCTTGCATGCTCCAGGAGCTGGGGCGGAGGCTTCAGCCCTCTGGTGATTACTATGGCCGGGATACCCGCCTTCAGGATACCGAGCGCCTCCTTGCACCCCTTGGTATCGAGGTTTCTAAGATACCCTATTTCGGCCGCTCCGAGTATCTGGATCCTGTCTGCGTGGAGCTTACCCAGGAGTCCGGTCAGAAGCAGGCCGGGCTTTTGAACCCTCGGGGTTGCGATCCTGTTCGAAAGACCGCTCTCTACCCCGACACACTTCAGCGCCAGAGTGCTTTGTTCGAGAAGATCCTTGACCTTTACATCCATGGCACGTACCTGTGAGGCGCACTGTCGAGGTGTCCGTACGGAGCCTATACAACGCCCTTCAGAACCTTCTTATCCTCCTCGACTATTATGCGGTATATATCTTCCCTGGTCGATGCCTTGACGAGCTTCCTGCGGAAGACACCATCCTTCAGCAGGCGCGATATGCTGGACAGGACCTTCAGGTGAACCACCGCCGAGTTCTCAGGGGCGACTATCAGGAAAAAGATGTGCACGGGCCTGTTGTCCATGGAATGAAAGTCCACGCCCTTCTTGCTCCTCCCGAATGCCACGACTATCCCGTCTATGCCCTTCACCTTGGCATGGGGGATCGCAACCCCGTGCCCTATACCTGTGCTGCCCAGCTTTTCCCTCTCCAGAAGGACCTCGAGAAGATCCTCCCTTTTAAGGCCGTCCACCTTGGATGCCAGGAGTTCTGCCATCTCGTCAAGCGCAGCCCGCTTCTCGCGCGCCTTGAGATCGGGCATTATGTATTCTTTGCTAAGAACGTCTGATACCCTCATAGCGTTATTCTTTCCGGATTTATGGCGACGCAGCGGTCGCGTCATTTGGTACGAGCCTCTATGAGCCCCAGGTTGCCGTCATCGCGCCTGTACAGTACGTTAATATTGCTCGTTTCCGCATCGGTAAATACGAGAAAGTCCCGGTTGTCGATCTCAAGCTGCATGGTCGCCTCCTCTATGCTCATGGGCTTTGCAAAGAGGTTCTCCGTCTCTACGATCCGTCTCCCGGCTGGTGGAGCCGCTTCACCGGACGTGGTGTACCTCACGCTCGCCTCCTCCGGGTTGTTGAACTTATGCTTCTTCACCTTTTCCTTGTGCTTTCTGACCTGCTTTTCGAGCTTGTCGACGAGGAGATCTATGGCCGAGTACATCTCCTCGGTCTCCTCCTGCGCCTTGATGGAAAGGTCCTTCGCGACTATCGTGGCCTCGGCGATGTGCCGTATCTTCTCGACCGACAGAACCCAATGGATCTCTGCCGGCTCTCCAAGGTACTTCTCAAGCCTCTGCGACTTCTGCTCGGCGTAGTTTTTCAATGCTTCGCTCGATTCCATGTGCCTGAAAGTAACGTTCACCTGCATACCGAACCCTCCGCTTTCATGTAATTGGTTATCCGTAACCGCAGACATCCCTCAACGGCCGCATGCCGCCGGTTATACCCTGAAATCAGTAATGCCTCTTGCGCCTGCTCGACGACAGGAAGCCGAGTTCTTCGCGGTACTTGGCCGCGGTCCGTCTGGCAAGGACCACTCCCGATTCCTTGAGCTTCGCAACAATCTGCTGATCGCTCAGCGGGTGTCTGGGGTCTTCGTTTTCGATGATGTCCTTGATCTTGTTCTTTATGTACTCCGCCGTAATATCGCTTCCATCGGCCCTGCTCATTCCGGTTGAGAAGAAGTACTTGAGCTCGAATATCCCCCTCGGTGTCTGTGCGTACTTGTTCGTTGTAACCCGGCTGATGGTGGACTCGTGCATGCCTATGTCTTCGGCCACGTCCTTCAGCACGAGGGGCTTGAGATACATAAGCCCCCTGTCGAGAAAATCCCTCTGGAACTTAACTATGCTCTCGGCCACCCTCTTCAGGGTCCTCTGCCTCTGGTGCACGCTCTTTATGAGCCAGATCGCCGCCCTCAGCCTCTCCTGGATGTACCCCTTTGCATCAGAACCGTCGCTCCCCCCGTTGTTGCTGAGCATGCTTCTGTAGTACGGACTTATCCTCAACCTCGGCATGCCGTCGTCATTCAGAAAAACCACGTATTCGCCGCCGACCTTCTCTATGAAGACATCGGGCACAATGACCCTGGCCTCGTCCGTTCCGAAGCCTGAACCCGGCATGGGGGTCAGCCTGCGTGTTATAATCATCGCCGCCTCGGCGACCTTCTCAACAGGCACACCGGCCTCTTTTGCGATGGCCTTGTAGTTCCTGTTCGCAAGATGCTCAAGGTGCCTTTCGATGATCTCCTCCACCAGGGGCTCTCTCTGTGGCAGGCGCCTCGCCTGTATCAAGAGACACTCCCGTGTGGTCCTTGCGCACACACCGGGTGGATCGAAGCCATGGATCACATCGAGGACCTTTTTGACCTCGCCAGCATCAACCCCCATAAGACCGGCCACCTCTTCTACGGTCGCATCCTTGACGGCCTCTTCGTCGAGGACCCCGCCGCCCTCAACTATTCTCAGATAGCCGTGCTCATCTATGTTGCCTATCAAGAACTCGCCTATCTTCCTCTCCCTGTCATTCAGTGGAGCGTCATTCAGCTGCCAGAGGAGGTAATCCTTAAGGCTCGTGCCGGTCGAAGCGGCCTTTTCAAAAAAGCCGTCTTCATCCCTCTCGCTGAAGTCCAGCACAGGTCCCTTGCTGTCCTCAGACTCTTCTATGTACTCCTGCCATTCCACCTCGTGCTTTTCTTCCTCGGATCGCGGCGGGGCCTCTGCGTCGGTCATGCCGCCGGATTCCTCGAGCACGGGGTTTTTTTCAAGCTCCTGCCTTACAACCTCAACAAGCTCCTGCCGTGACAGCTGCAGGAGCTTGATTGCAAGCCTCAACTGCGGGGTCAACAGAAGCTTCTGCGTCAGCCTTAATTCCTGTTTCAGTTCATATGCCATGGTCTCAAACCGATATCAGGGTCTCTCTATACTATAACCCAAGTACATCGGTCTATAAAGCCGTTTTTTAAGCCCATCGCCTCAGGCTGCAGCGGATCTTAAACCGTATACGCAGAGCTGCGGTCCCATTGAAAGCCCGGAGTGAAGGCCCAAAGCCCCCGGTTGTAAGGGAGCTTCAAATTTTACAGACCTTACAACCCGACCGCTCCGCAGCGCGCAACCCTACATCCTGAACCTCTCTCCCAGATACACCTCTCTCACCCGCTGGCTCGAAAGGATCTCATCCGGCCTGCCCGACTTCAGGATCGTACCCTTGTCTATGATGTAGGCCCTGTCGCATATTCCCAGGGTGGCCCCGACGTTGTGGTCTGTTATCAGTATGCCTATGCCCTTTTCCTTCAACGCCACGACTATATCCTGTATATCGCCCACGGCGATCGGGTCGATGCCGGAAAACGGCTCGTCGAGCAGAAGAAACGACGGGGAGTTTACCAGCGCCCTTGCTATCTCGACCCTTCTCCTTTCCCCGCCGGAAAGGGCGTACCCCTTGACAGAGGCTATGTGGAGGATGCCGAGTTCCTCAAGGAGCGCTCTCTCCCGCCTTAGCATCTCCTCCTGCGGCAGGTCGTGGAACTCCAGGATGGCCCTTATATTCTCGGCGACCGTGAGTTTTCTGAATACCGAATGCTCCTGCGGCAGGTAGCCTATCCCGCGCCTCGCCCTCTCATACATCGGAACACCGGTCAGGTCCTCCCCGTCGAGGTACACCTTGCCGCTGTCAGGGACGATCAGGCCCACGATCATATAGAAGGTCGTGGTCTTGCCGGCCCCGTTCGGACCGAGGAGCCCCACGACCTCACCGGAGTTGACGGAAAGCGTAACGCCATCCACCACCCTCCTTCCCTTGAAGGACTTAACGAGACCCTCTACACCGAAACTCTTCACTCTCCAAACTTTCCGAGCACTCTTTGTGCCGCATTATCAGCGCCCTGACCCGCTCGCCCTTGCGCCCCTCAACCCGTATATTGTCGCTGTCGAGGTAAAATGTAATCCTTTCACCACGCACTATGTCAGAGCACTGTTTGGCGGCTGCGTGGCCTGTAATAACCAGGGTCCTATCGAGCCTGTTGAACACAGCCCTGTCTCCCTTTGCCCTTTTGCCCTCCTGGACTACCCTGACATTTCCCTTGGCCACTATCTCCTTTATCTCTTCGGCGTCGTCGTAATAAACATAAAGCTCGTCGCTGCAGACGGTATAATCCTCCTCGGCTACAACGTCACCGCGGAATATAACAAGCCTTTTTTTCCGCTCGGCCTCCATCGTATCGGAGGTAACCCTTATGGTCTTCGTGGTCTTCAGGCCGGAGCCATCGGCTTCATCCGCCGCCACGGCTGAAAGGCGCAAGGCCGGCAGGAGAAGCAAAACCGCCAGGATGATTAAAAGGGCCGGTGGTCCGGCACACCCCGCCCTCCCCTCGGCCGGAAGTCCTTCAGATAACCGCATCCTTGAGTACCGTCCTTACATCCTTCAAGACATTCAACCTTTCCGTATCGATCTCCATCATGAAGCCGACCCCTGTCACATCCATCCTGTCGGAGGTGAGATGGAAACGGCGATCCGTGGTCACCGTACGGTCCCTGCTCGAATACATGAGATAATCGGTTTCGAGCGTAAAATCCCCGTCCGAAACAACGGTCACATCACCCCTCACCGTTATGTCACCGGAACCGGTGCCGTAGGTGCCTTCACGCCCCTTGAGCGTATAGCGTATGCCGTCCTTCGTATAATAGACGAGCCTCACGTTCTTAAGAAGCAACTGGTCCGACGCCTCAAGCCGTGTAGCCGAATCCGCCTCGAGCTCCCATTCACGCCGCCCGTCCCTGGTTCCGGAATACCGGACCTTCTTGAGCGTAGCCCCGTCCATGTCGGATACGGAAAACTCGTAAACCCTTTTCAGCTTGAAGCTGACAAAGACCGTGGCGATAAGACCGGCTATGGATAACGCTACAAAGGCGAACAGGAGTACGCGCAAGTGTCTTTTCATGACCGAGTAAACAACCCCTGATACCCTCCCTTATCGCCCCAAACAAAAAAAGAGCCCGAAAATCACGCTCATGAATACGACAAAAACAATACCCGGGCGGTGTAAGATGGCGATCTTCCAAGTAAAAATTATATCACCGGCCCAGGGAGGGTGTAAAGTTTTTTATCCCTCGTAGGGCTCCATGACATCCTGCCATCTGCCCTTGATTCTCAGAACAACTTCAACAACTTCTCTGACAGCGCCCCTGCCTCCGGACGCACGTGTCACATAGTCAACCCTCTGCTTCACCTCTTCCACGGCGTCATTCACGGCAACGGAGAAGCCCACCCTCCTGAGCACGGGAAGGTCCACGAGGTCGTCTCCCACGTAGGCGGTCTCCAAGGGGTCAAGGCCAGTCCTCTTCAAAAGGTCCTCGTACGCTTCGAGCTTCCTGAGGCTTCCCTGATACACGTGCGTTATGCCAAGCTCCCCGCACCTGCGCACGAGCGCCGCGGAGCTTCTCGATGTAATGACGGCGCAGTCGATACCGCACCTCTTGAGCAGTTTTATGCCGTGGCCGTCCTTCACGTTGAAGCTCTTTATCTCCGTCCCGTCGTCACTGTAGCTTATACTGCCGTCCGTCATGACCCCGTCGACATCCAGGATCAAGATCCTGACCGGTTCAACCTTCTTCACCAACTCTTCGGGAAAATCCACCGCCATCTTGCCGTTTCCTTTCTGCTACACGGACTCGATCTTCACGGATAATGTAAAACCTCCTGCGCCGGACAGCAGGGTATCGACGGGAATGAGAAACACGAGGGACGAGCCCTGGTAGTTTCTCTCGAAGCCGGCCTCGGAAAGCGACACGGTCTCTATGGGGTACCTCCACAGCACCACGGGCCTGTCCACGGCGAAGGTTATCCTCAATGAGCTGAAGCCGTCTACCATCGAAACCTTAGCTATATCCGAAAGCTCACCGATGGAGCCCAGACCCGTCTCCTTTACAACAGAAGAGCCGGTGAACTCATAACGGCACTCAGGCCCTTCGCAGCCCGGCAGGCACAGGTTGAACTCCACGCCGAGCCTGATCCCGGCTACGTGCCGTGGCGCATCCTTTCCCAGCCCCTCCAGGGTGTAACGAACCGAGAAGGAATCTCTCCCGGCAAAGCCGACCTCCTTCGCTACCGAGAAAGGCTGCTCGCAGAGCGTGCCGCTCCTCTCGAACCGCAACCTGTCCCCCTCTATGGCGAAGTCGTATGCCCCGTCATAAAAGTCTCCGAGATCCCTGAACCTGGAGGCCGAGTGATCTTCAACGCCTGCGTCCTCACCCACAAAGAGCTCCCTCAGGGACGCCCTGCGCACGGTGTCGAACCTGAGGTATCTTTCAAGCCCCTGCTCCTTCACCAGGACGGTATCGTGTATGCTTCTCGCTTCCCCCGCCGAGCCGGCCGTCCCTGCCTTCTCGAGCTTCATGTGGTACCCTTCGAACCACCTGGACAGGGTGTTTGAGAGGTTCACCGCGCCCGGCTTCCAGTCGATCTCAACGAGGCTCCCGCCCCTGCGGGGACTGAAAAAGAGGTTTATGAGGTCCGTAGACATTATAACCTCATCATGCATGTCCGCATCCATGTCAACGGCCCTGATACATACCTTTTCATCGCACGCACCGATAAGGCCCTCGGCCCTGAGGAGGTTCTCATACACTCTGGTTCTCAGATGCGGCAGATACAATCCGCCGAAGACACCGTGCCAGTAGGCGTCGTTGCACTGCGCCCTGTAGAGGTGGGTACGGGCATCCTCCAGCACACGGTCCCCTTCCTCGTCCACCCGGGGCTCCGCGGAGGCCAGCCTTTCACTGACCATCAGCATCCTCTTGTGCATCCAGTCGGCCTCGGGATACTTCGAAAGGAAGTTCCTCCACGTGCCTCCCTGAAAGAACCTCAGTATGCCCTCACCGTCCTTCCACGACTTTATATCCTCTCTGAGGGTGAGGTATTCGAATGACGCCTCGGCCGGCAGGGCCCACTCGCCCATCTCCATGTACGAGGTCGTAGGCAGGTAGACCCTGCCGAGCGGTTCAACGCCGTCGGCGTACTCGGAGAAGGTAACCGGCTTGAGCCAGTCACCGAGCTCCTCTATCTTCGAAAGGAAGCTTTCGAGCCACCCCTCGTCATAGACCCATTTGTCCGTACCGGGCCATATACCGAACTTTTCACCGTCGTCTGCGAATATCGCCACCCCGTCCTTCGATCCGTTCCGGTCCACGCCTTCCAGATATTCCGCAAGCCTCTCCACCGGTTCAAACGGTATGAGGTATCTGAGCCTCTCGCTTCCGGGAAAGACCTTGACCGCGCGCCCCAGGTCTTCGGTGACGTAGTAGCCGAAGAGCTCATCCCTCTTGAGGCCCGATTTTATGAAGTGGAAGTCATCCACAACAACGTACTCTATGCCCGCATCCCTGAGGCAAAAGGGCAGCGTAGGGTCCCAGACCCTCTCGGCGAGCCAGACCCCCCTTGGACGCGTACCGAAGAGCCGTTCGATCCTCTCGCTCATCATCAAGATCTGCCCCCTCCTGTCGCGCGGGGGAATCACCGCGAGTATCGGCTCATAGTAGCCGCCGCCCATGATCTCTACCTGTCCGCGCTCGACCATGGACTTGAGCATCTCCAGGTACTCCGGATGGTGCTCCACGAGCCAGTCAAGGAGAAAGCCGGAGGTATGAAAGGAGAGCTTCAAGGAGGGCCTTTCATGGAGCATCTTCAGGAACGGCTCGTAGGCCGTTACGTACGCATCTTCGACGACATGGTCGAAGTTGCCAACCGGCTGATGGTTATGGACACAGAATATAAAATAAGTCATAAGAGTTCTACCACATGAACCACTTTCGCCCTGACACCGTAACGGTGCAGTGCGTCCTTGAGCTGAATGATGCAACCTGGACAGGCGGTCGCGACTACATCGGCCCCGCAGCCGCGCACCCCTTCGGCCTTCTTCCGGGCTATCTCCATCGAGAGTTCGTAGTTGCTGAATGCCAGCCCGCCGCCGAGTCCGCAACACTTGCACGGATTCTTCATCCCTTTGAACCTGAGACCCGTCTTCTCGAGCAAAAGCCTCGGCTCCTCGCTTATCCCCTGGTACTTCCGCAGGTGGCATGGATCATGGTAGGTGACCACCCTGTCCCCTGAGCCTTCGCCGGCCCTGCCCTTGTACGAAAGGATCCCCTCAAGGAGCTCGGTGATATCCTTAACCCTGGAAGAAAACCTCTCGACCCTCGCGCTCATACCGTCCTCCTCACCGGAGAGGAGCTCCCTGAAGATGTTCTTAAGGCCGTGGCCGCATGTGGCGCAGGATGTCACTATGTAGTCGTACTCGCCCTGTTCGAATGCCTCGAGGTTCTTGAGGGCAAGGGACCTCGCGGTCTTGACATCCCCTGTTGAGAGGGCCGGCATGCCGCAGCAGACCTGTCCGGAGGGCACAACGACCTCTGCACCGGCCTCCTTGAGAACCCTTACGGTGGACTCTCCGATATCAGGCAGGAGGTAGTTGACGCCGCACCCCACGAAAAAGCCGATCCGCGGCTTCGAGGAATCACCCTTTGCCTCGGAGAGAGCCCTTACATGGCGCCGGTCCATGAAGAAGACCCCGGCAAGCTCCGGCAGAAGCCTTCCCCCGCCTATGAAGGGGAGTGAAAACCTGCTTACCAGCCCGTTTTCAACCGAACTGCTCTTGAGGAAGAGCCCCTGGAGCTTGGAGGCAAGCTTCAACGCCCACGGCATGAACCTGTCCGAGCTCAGCATGTTCCGCAGCGCAAAGGATGCCACCGGGGAAAGCCCCTCTCGCCTGACATGTTCGGCCCTTGCAGCCATGACGAGTCCCGGCACATCGACCCCGTTCGGACAGTTGTTCAGGCAGGACCCGCACAGCGTGCACTCCTTTATGTGCCCCACGTACATCCCGCCTAGCCCTTCCTCGCCCTTGAGGCTCGCCTCTATGAGGGCCACCCTTCCCCTCGGGCTCGACGGCTCCCTCCTGCGCACGTCGAACGAAGGGCATACGCTTTTGCAGGCCCCGCAACGTACGCACTTCAATGCCTCCTTTATATGTTCCTCCAGGCTCTTCATACGTGTCTAAACGCACCCCGGTCTCAGCCTCTCGGTGCCCCCGTGTCAGGGGAGGGAAAGATCTTTCCCGGGTTGAGAACGCCGCTGGGGTCAAGGGCACGCTTTATGCGCTTCATGGCCTCTATATCCTGGTCGGTAAGCTCCATGGAGATATAAGGCGCCTTGGTTATGCCGACACCGTGCTCCCCTGAAATGGTTCCGCCCAGGGCCACGGTAAGGTCGAAGATGTCCCTTACCGCGTCACCGCCTGCCCTTGCCTCACGCGGGTCGTTCCCGTCCACCATGACGTTTACGTGTATGTTGCCGTCTCCTGCATGGCCGAAGCTCGCTATCACAACCTCCCTTTTACGCGCGATATCCTGTATCCCTGATATGAGCTCAACCAGACGCGACCTCGGCACGACCACATCCTCGTTGAGCTTGGTGGGCTTTATCCTCTTCAATGCCGGTGATATGGATCTCCTGACCTTCCACAGGTCCTTGACCTCGAACCTGTCCGCAGCCACCCTGAACTCAACTGACCTATTCTCCTTGCAGATACGCTCCACATCGGCCACGTCCCTTTCCACACCGTCCTCTCTTCCGTCCACCTCGATGAGCAGGACGGCCTCGACCCCGGAAAGGCCGATCTTTGCGAACTCGTCCACGCACCTTATGCTTACGCTGTCCATTATCTCGAGGGTAGAAGGTATGATCCTCGCGCTTATTATCGCTGAGACGGCCCTTGCCGCATCCTCAAGGCTCGAGAACTTCACAAGCATCGTCCTGGTGGCCTCAGGAAGCGGCAAGAGGCGCAGGAAGGCCCTTGTTACGACACCCAGGGTGCCCTCGGATCCGACGACAAGCCTTGTGAGGTCATACCCAACCACCCCCTTTACCGTCTTCTTGGTACCGGTCATGATTATATCTCCGGTCGGCAGGACGACCTCGAGTCCCAGGACATAATCCCTTGTAACCCCGTACTTCAGGGCCCTCGGCCCCCCGGCGCACTCCGCGATATTGCCGCCTATGGTGGAGAACTTGAGGCTTGTGGGATCCGGGGGATAGAAGAGCCCCAACCCTTCAACTTCGGACTGAAGCTCGCCGGTCACGACCCCTGGCTCCACATCCGCCGTAAGGTTCTCTGTATCAATCCCGCGGATGCTCCTCATCCTCTCGGTCGAAAGCACCACCCCGCCTTCGACCGGCAGGCTGCCCCCTGTAAACCCGGTACCGGCCCCGCGGGGGACCACGGGAAAGCGCTCGGAGTTGGCCATCTTGAGTATCAGCGATACCTCTTCGGCCCCGCCCGGGAAGACCACGGCATCCGGTGCGACCGGGTTGTTGGTGGCGTCATAGGAGTAGCAGATGAGGTCCTCCCTCGCAAAGGACACGTTAGCGGTGCCTGCTATTCTTTCGAGTTCGCTCTTTACCGTATCACTCAGCATGATCACTCAGCATGTTCCGCGACATCCAGGTACGGGGCCTCGTCGCCCCGGCTCAATCCCATTCCTTCTTGAGCACGTAACCGACCCCTCTCACCGTATGGATGAGCCTCCTCGAGGGATCCTTGTCTATCTTGTTCCTCAGGTGATTTATGTATACATCGACCACGTTCGTCTCGGTATCGAAGCTCTGGTGCCAGACGTGTTCGGCTATAAGGGTCCTTGAAAGCACCCTTTCGGGGTTCCTCAGCAGGTATTCCAGCAGCGCATACTCCTTGAGCGTGAGCTCCACCTCCTTGTCGCCGCGCCTGGCCCTCCTCGTTACCGGGTCAAGGCTCAGGTCCTCGTACTTGAGCACCGCCGGGCCGTGTCCCCCTCTACGCATGAGCGCCCTTATCCTTGCAATAAGCTCCTCGAAGGCAAACGGTTTCGTGAGGTAGTCGTCAGCCCCGAGGTTGAGCCCCTTTACCCTGTCCTCCACCGAATCGCGCGCGGTGAGAAGAAGCACTGGAGACTTGATCCCTTTTCCCTTGATATCCTTGAGCACCTCGATGCCGTCCTTTCTGGGAAGCATTATGTCCAGCACTATGACGTCGTACTCATGTGCATCCGCATACTCCTCGCCCTCCACGCCGTCCATCGCCGTATCAACAACGTAGCCTTCCTGTTCCAGTCCCCGCTTGATGAAACCGGCGACCTTCTTTTCATCTTCAACAACAAGAACCCTCATAGTGCAACCCTCCTCAAACAACTTTACGGCGTAACGCTGCGGGCAGGTCGTCTTTTTTCACCCTCCCTATGGCGACCATGGTCATCCTGCCTGGAAGGAGTATCCTGGAAGCCGTCTCGCTCAACTCCCGCGGCCTGACACTGTCTATATCTTCGACTATCTCCTTGACCGGCACTGTGCGTCCGAAGTAAATCTCATCCCTTGCAAGCTTCATCATCCTGCTGTCGCTGGTCTCAAGCCCCAACAGCATCCCCCCCTTCAACTGTTCCTTGGCGCGCCTGATCTCCTCGCTGCTGATCCCCTGGCGCATCCTCTTCATCTCCCTGATCACGAGGTTCGTGACCCTCTTGAAGTCTTCCCTCGATGTGCCGGCGTACACCACGAGTGAGCCGGCATCCCTCATGAGGCTGAGGTACGAATAGACCGAGTACGCAAGCCCCCTCTTTTCCCTGATCTCCTGAAATAGCCTGGAGCTCATTCCTCCGCCGAGGATCGTATTCAAGAGATACAGCCTGTACCTCTCGGGATGCGCCTGGTAGAGGGCTGGCACGCCCATGCAGAGGTGTATCTGCTCGAGCCCCCTTCTTACGAGCTTCACCCCTTTGAGCGGAACGGGTGCGGTCGTTGCCACTGACGGATTCCGCTCCTCAATGCCCGCGAACATCGATCTTATTAATTTTACCACATTTCCGTGCCTTATTCCTCCGGCGACGGTTATCACGACGTTTTTCGAGTGGTAGTGACGCCTGTAGTATGCAATGATATCTTCCCTGCCGAAGGATCCTACCGTCCTGGCGCTGCCCAACACGGGGCTGCCCAGCGGATGTCCCTTCCAGAGGCTCGATGCGAAAAGGTCGTGAACAAGGTCGTCGGGGGTGTCATCGACCATCTTTATCTCCTGAAGAACCACCATCCTCTCTTTTTCGATTTCGAGGGGATCGAAGGTGGAGTTGATGAGGATATCCGAAAGAAGGTCTATGGCGAGAGGAACGTCCTTGTTGAGGACCTTTGCATAGAAACAGGTGTATTCCCTGCCAGTAAACGCATTCAGCACCCCGCCCACGGACTCGATCTCGCTTGCTATGTCCTGGGCTGTCCTCTTGGAGGTACCCTTGAAGAGAAGGTGCTCGATGAAGTGGGTTATGCCCCTTTCCCGGGGAGATTCGTCCCTGGAGCCGTTCTTGATCCATACACCCACCGACGTGCTCTCAACGTCGGGCATATGCTCTGTTATGACCTTTATGCCGTTTTTAAGAAGGGTCTTCCGGATACGAGACATAGGGATATGCCAAAAGAAAATGTTTTGAAGCCTCCTGCGGAGGGGTGGCGACGGCCTGACCATTCTCGGGTACAGGGAGCGGCCGACGCGCCCCCTGATTCCGAGGTCTTCAATGGGCTTGAAGCGGCTCTTGCCGCGGGGTACCTTCTACCGCAAGGTGAGCTCTCGATCGTGTTCGACAGCCTGACGCATGTAATGCCGCCGCCCATGCGGCACCCAGCATATATCTCCGGTCAACGTCGTTATCACCGCTTGCGGTCAAGAAAAGGGCCTATGTGGCGAGGCGTGCGGGATCAGCTTTGCGGCAAGGACTGGCCCAAGGCCTCTTTGCGCGACAGCTTGATCTTGCCGTCCCTGCCGACCTCTATGACCTTGACCAGGACCTCGTCCCCTTCCTTCAGGACGTCGCTTACGCTCCTTACCCTCTCGTGCGAAAGCTGGGATATGTGCACAAGCCCGTCCGTGCCGGGAAATATCTCGACGAAGGCCCCGAAGTCCACCACCTTCTTGACCTTGCCCATGTAGAGCTTTCCGACCTCGGCCTCCTGGGTGAGCCTCTTGACGATCTCTATGGCCCGCTTTGCCGCCTCCTCATCGGACGAGGCGATGTTTACCTTGCCTGTATCATCGATGTCGATCTTTACGCCCGTCTCCTGGACTATCCCCTTTATATTCTTTCCACCTGGGCCGATGACATCCTTGATCTTCTCCGGCTTCACGTAGATAGTCACTATCCTCGGGGCATACTCGGAAAGCTCGGCCCTCGGACGTGCGATGGCCTCCTCCATCTTGCTCAGGATATGAAGCCTTCCCTCCCTTGCCTGGTAAAGCGCCTCGCGCATGATCTCGGCGCTAACCCCACCGATCTTTATGTCCATCTGGAGCGCCGTAACACCCTCGGCCGAACCCGCAACCTTGAAGTCCATGTCTCCGAGATGGTCCTCGTCGCCGAGTATATCCGAGAGTACGGCGTACCGATCACCCTCCTTGATGAGCCCCATGGCGATCCCTGCGACGTGGCACTTGACAGGCACGCCGGCGTCCATGAGTGAAAGGGATGCACCGCAGACGGTAGCCATGGACGACGAGCCGTTCGACTCCAATATATCGGAGACGACCCTTATGGTGTAGGGAAAGTCCTCCTCTTCGGAGGGCAGGGTCTTTGAAACGGCCCTTTCCGCGAGGGCGCCGTGCCCTATCTCCCTCCTTCCCGGCCCCCTAAGGAACCTGACCTCTCCCACGGAAAACGGTGGGAAGTTGTAATGAAGCATGAAGGACTTGTACTCCCAGCCTGAGAGCGCATCTATCTTCTGCTCGTCCTCGCTCGTCCCGAGGGTCGTAACGACCATGGCCTGGGTCTCGCCCCTCGTAAAGAGCGCCGAGCCGTGGGTGCGCGGCAGAAGCCCAACCTCGCATGTAATGGGGCGCACATCCTTGAGCCCCCTGCCGTCGACCCTAACGTTCTCATCGAGGATGGTCTTCCGCATTATCCTGTATTTAAGGTCGCTGAATATCCCGCCTATCTCCTTCTCACGGTCCTCGTACTCTGGGAGAAGGGCCTCTATGACCTCCTTTTTAAGCTCATCAAGCCTCGCGTAGCGATCGAGCTTCGCCGGTATCTTCAATGCCTCCCTGAGCCTGTCCTCGCACAACTCCTGTACGCGCCTTACCAGCTCCTCATCGGGCACGTTGGCCTTGACCTCGAGTTTGGGCTCGCCGCACTCCTCTATGATTCTCTTCTGTAACTCTATTATATCCTTCATGCTCTCCTGGGCGAAGCTAAGCGCGTCCACCAGCGTATCTTCTGAGACGAACCCGGCTCCACCCTCGACCATGATTATCCCGTTCTCCGAACCGGCGACGAGAAGGTCTATATCGCCTTCCTTCTGCTGTGCAAGGCTCGGATTGAATATGAATTCCCCGTTGACCCTTCCGACCCTCACGGAGGCGATCGGCCCCTCGAACGGTATATCCGAGATACCGAGTGCTACCGAAGCACCTATTGTGGCAATAATCTCCGGGTCGTTTTCGTGGTCAACCGACAGAACCGTTGCTATGACCTGTGTTTCATTTGAGTAGCCCTCCTTAAAGAGAGGCCTCAGCGGCCTGTCGATAAGCCTCGAGCACAGGACCTCCCTTTCGCTCGGCCTCCCCTCGCGCTTGAAGAAGCCGCCCGGTATCTTACCGGCTGCATAGGTCATCTCCATGTAGTTCACAGTAAGCGGCATGAAGTCCAGCCCGGGGCTTGCCTCCTTGGCCCTGCACGCCGTGACAAGCACAACCGTATCACCGTACCTTACCGTACAGGAACCATTTGACTGCCTCGCCATCTTCCCTATTTCTATCTTAAGAGGCCTTCCTCCGTAATCTATCTCGTAATTTTTCACCATCTCGATTCACACTACTCCTTATTTTCAATTATTTTGGGCTGCGGGACAAAAAAACGCCTTATCCATTGAAGCGTAAGCGCCCGGGGCGCCTTCCCGCCGCAGCATAGTCGGGGCAGCCGACATGAACTTCAAGGCTCCCCGCATGCCGATGCGGTGGCTTCAATGGAGATCTATTTTCTGAGCCCGAGCTTTTTGATAAGACTTTGGTAACGGTCAAAGTCCTTCCTTTTCAGGTAATCCAGAAGCCTCCTCCTCTGACCCACCATCTTAAGGAGCCCCCTCCTCGAGTGGTGATCCGCACGGTGTACCTTGAGGTGCGTATCCAGGTAGCTTATCCTTTCACTCAAAAGCGCCACCTGCACCTCGGGTGAACCGGTATCACCCTCATGGGTCCGGAACTTCTCAATGACCTCCTGTTTTCTTTCAGCCGTAAGCATTACTCCTTTTCCACCTCCTCGAACATGATTGATACGTTGATAGAAGTTACCACAAAAGCGCACAGCCTGCTTTAACCATGTCTCACAGGGCCACCGGACTGCTACCGTCCAACCCTTCCCGGCCGCCTGCGTCCTCAAGAAGGTCTTCGAGTGCGATCAGCCTTTCGAGAAACACCTCCTTGGGTGAACGGAGATGTACCGAATCCGCCAATGTGAACCTACCGCTCCTTGTCCGCTTGAGCTCGACAAGGTGTGCGCCGCAGCCCAGGAGCCTTCCGGCGTCATGACAGAGTGTTCTCAGGTAGGTCCCCCTTGAACAATCGACCCTGAACTCGACGAACGGCATATCGATCCTGAGCACCTCGACCGAGTAGACCTCCACCTCCTTGGGCTCACGCTCCACGACAACCCCCCTTCTCGCCAGCTTGTACAGCGGCACCCCGTTGCGCTTTACGGCAGAGAACATGGGCGGGACCTGCTTTATCCTGCCGCAAAACCCCTTAAGAACCCTCTCGACATCCTCGGCGGTGACGGTATCGGTCGGCACTCTCTTCAAGACCCTGCCTTCGGCGTCGTAGGTGTCGGTCTCCTCGCCCAGCTTAAGGGTGGTTACATACTGCTTGACACCCTGCTGCAGGACGGTGGCGTACTTGGTCGCCCGGTTTACGACGAGCGGCAACACGCCCGTGGCTATGGGATCAAGGGTTCCGAGGTGGCCCACCTTTCTTGCCCCGAGCACCCTCTTGACCTTAAGTACGACATCGTGAGACGTCAGCCCCTTGGGCTTATCCACAACAATGACACCGTTCACGACCTCAAGCCCTCCTTTATTGCCTTTCGCAGCGCATCCAGCACCTTCTGCTTAACCTCCCCGAACTCACCGCTTATGTTGAAGCCGGATGCATGGGGATGCCCCCCGCCCCCGAAGGACTTGGCCACACCAGAGACATCGATGTTGCCCTTGGACCTCAGGCTGACCTTGTACTCATCCGGTCCGCACTCCCTGAAGAGCACTCCGACCTCCACCCCCTTTATGGCCCTCGCGTAGTTGACGAATCCGTCCACGATATCCTTGCCTCCGCCGACCTTCTTCAACATGTCGAGCGTCACCTTAAGCACGGCTATCCTTCCTTCGCTCACGGTCTCGAGCGTCGACAGGACCATGGAAAGCGCCTCGAACCTCTTTGCCGGATAGCTCTCATAAACGTTCCTGGAAACATCCCAGGGGTCCGCGCCGAGAGATACAAGCTCGCCGGCCTTTCTGAATGCCTCTGGGGTGGCCGAGGCATAACGGAAGGAGCCGGTGTCGGTGTGTATGGCCACATACAGGTTTGTAGCCACATCCGCGTTTATCGGTATTCGAGCGGCCTTCAGCAGGTCGTAGACTATCTCGCCGGCTGCGCTCGCCCCCGGCAGGACGATATTTATGTCACCGAACTCGTCGTTGGTCTTGTGGTGATCGAGGTTTACAAGCCTTCCGCGTCCGTTGAAGCGGACGAAGTCCTCGCCGAGCCTTTCGATCTGCCCGCAATCGACCGCAAAGGTGCAGTCGACCGGCTCAACACCGTCCAGGGAATGAACTATGGTGCCGCTGCCGGGCAGAAACCTGCACACATCTGGCACCTCGTCCTCGAGGAATGCCACTACATCCTTGCCTATCCCCCTGAGCGCAAGCGCGAGCCCGAGAAGGGAACCCACAGCGTCACCTTCCGGGTTGACATGCGATACGACGAGAAAACGCTTCCCCCTCTCTATCTCGTCCACTACGGGCGCGAAAATGTCAGAGTCCATCTTAGACAAAAACAAAGGGTGGCTCAAGCGCACCCTCCTCCTTTCTTCAACTTCTTCAACACCTCTTCTATGTGGCTGGAGTACTCCAGAGAGTCGTCGAATTCGAAGTCAATGGCCGGGATGTACTTCAAGCTCAAACGCTTGGCAAGGGCCCTGCGCATGTATCCGCTCGCACTATTGAGCCCTGCCTTGCTTCTTAGGACCTCCTCTTCTGTGCCGATCATACTGAAAAAGATATGCGCGTGCTTGAGGTCCTCGGTCATCTTAACCCTTGTAACCGTCACAAAGCCGATCCTCGGATCCTTTACCTCCCCATGCAGTATCATGGAGGCGATCTCCTTTTTGATGAGATCACCTACCCGCTCCGAACGCTTATAACTCATCATGTAACATCCGTATACGCACGAATACGCCGAGCCCGCGGCCCTCACAAGGGAGACACACAGGCACGGGCAAGGCCTATTTGAGGAGTGAACAGTTCATCAGCTCCATTTCGTGCTCGATCACCTCCACCATGTGGAGCTTCTCGATAAAGTTGAAGATCCTGTCCAGACGAGAGTTGACCGTGGCCGCATCCGAGCCGACCATAGTAATCCCGATCTCAGCTCTCTGCCAGAGATCATGGCTGCCCACCTCTGCGACCGAGACGTTGAAACGGTTTCTTACGTTGTCTACGACCTTTTTAAGGACCTGCCGTTTAGCCTTGAGCGATCGGCTGTCGTGTATGAGCAGCCCTATGTGACAGATCCCGACTACCATGGCTGAAGATCCGAAGCCCCGATGAACCGCGGCCTTAAATGCGCATCCCCGGCGCCGAACCAGCCTGGTATCGAGAGGAGATGCCTCTTACAGCTTTGCAGCCTCCTCTTTAAGCACATACGCCTCGATGACATCCCCCACTTTGATATCGTTATAGCCCTCTATGCCTATACCGCACTCGTAGCCCGCAGCCACTTCCTTTGCATCCTCCTTGAACCTCTTCAAAGAGGATATCTTTCCATCGTATATGACCACATTGTCCCTTACAAGCCTCACCCTCGCATTCCGCGTGATCTTTCCATCGATCACGTAGCAGCCGGCGACGTTGCCTACCTTCGAGACCCGGAAGACCTCCCTTATCTCGGCCTTTCCTATGATCTCCTCCCTTATAACGGGCTCGAGCATGCCTTCCATGGCGTTCTTGATGTCGTCCGTAAGGTTGTAGATGATATTGTAGAGCCTTATGTCGACGGCCTCACTCTCGGCCAGTTGCTGCGCCTTGTTATCCGGCCTTACGTTGAACCCTATGATTATCGCGTTGGAGGCCGAAGCGAGCATCACGTCACCCTCGTTTATGCCGCCCACTGCGGAGTGTATCACCTTGAGGCTTATCTTGTCGGTGGAGAGTTTTTCCAGGGCCTCCTTGACGGCCTCCATGGAGCCCTGCACATCGGCCTTCACGATAACGTTGAGTTCCTTCACCTCTCCGCGGCTTATCCTGTCGTACAGGTCCGCCAGACTCACCTTGACGGTCTTGGCACGCTCCTCTTCCTGGAGCTTTCTGAGCCTTATCGATGCGATCTGCTTTGCCGTGGCCTCGTCCTTCACAACCGTGAAGCTGTCGCCTGCCTGCGGCACACCGGAGAGTCCGAGTATCTTGACCGGCACGGAAGGTCCCGCCTCTGTAACACGCTTGCCCCTGTCATTGATCATCGCCCTTATCCTGCCGGAGTAGACGCCCACGACACAGGCATCGCCGACCTTCAGCGTACCGTTCTGTATCAGCACGGTAGAGACCGGACCGCACCCCTTGTCGAGCCTCGCCTCGATCACGACACCCCTTGCCGGCATCGAAGGGCATGCCTTGAGCTCGAGCATCTCCGCCTGTAGGATTATCATCTCGAGGAGCTCGTTTATGTTCATTCCCTTCTTAGCAGAGACCTCGACGAAGATGGTATCGCCTCCCCACGCTTCCGGAACAAGCCCGTACTCGGTGAGCGCCTGCTTTATCCTTTCGGGGTCGGCATCCGGCAGGTCTATCTTGTTTATGGCGACTATGATGGGTACGCCGGCGGCCCTTGCATGATTTATGGCCTCCACCGTCTGAGGCATCACGCCGTCATCCGCGGCGACTACAAGCACCACTATATCAGTGGCCTTCGCACCCCTCGCCCTCATGGAGGTAAACGCCTCGTGTCCAGGGGTGTCGAGGAAGGTGATGTCACCCCTTTCAAGGTGGACGTGGTATGCGCCGATATGCTGCGTTATTCCGCCAGCCTCACCGCTTACCACGTTTGTCCTTCTTATAGCGTCCAGGAGCGATGTCTTACCGTGGTCGACATGTCCCATCACCGTTACAACCGGCGCCCTCGGCACAAGCTCCCCAACCGCCGCTTCCTCCAGACCGGCCTCAATGAGGCTTTCTTCCTGCACGGCGACACTCTCGACCTCGTAGCCGTAGTCCTGAGCCACAAGGGATGCGGTGTCCACATCCAGAAGCTGGTTTACGGTAACCATCATGCCAAGCCCCATGAGCTTCTTTATGATCTCGTTGGCCTTGACACCGAGCCTCTGTGAAAAATCGGCAACACTTATCGCCTCGTTTATTCTTATGACCCTCTTTTCGGCCTTTGGCACCGTGATCTCGGTCTTCCTCATCGGCCTTGAGGGAGCGACCTGGGCCTTACGACGCACATCCTTTACCTGATAGCGCTTGCCCTTTCTGAAGACCTGCTTCGGAACAAAAAACTTCTCTACCTTCTTCTCTTCCTGTTCAAATACCTTTACTTCCCTCTTTGCAGGGGCCGCGGCCTGCTTTTTTGCCTTTGCCTTTTCCTTGGCCTTCTTCTCTTCCTTCTTTTCGACACCGGCTGTAACCACAGGAGCCTTCTCCACAGCCTTTCCGGCCGCAGCCTTGCCCTTGACCGGGGCCTTCTTCGCGTCGGCCTCTTCCGGTGCCTTCTTTTGTACGGCTTCAGCTTCCTTGCCCTCTTTCTTCCCTGCTGCGGCCTTTTCTTCGGCCCCGGGCTTATGCGCCTCACCGGCCCCGGCGTGCACCTCTTTTTCGGCAGGTGCCGGCTTGGCCGCA
Organism: Deltaproteobacteria bacterium; assembly: GCA_015492495.1. GTDB lineage: Bacteria > Desulfobacterota > GWC2-55-46 > GWC2-55-46 > DRQE01 > S146-62. The sequence goes on from WGEY01000009.1 coordinate 38,361, forward strand.
CGCCTCCGGATGACTGTGGGCTTTATCCTTCTTTCCACAACCTCGCCTACTGCACCGGTTTCATCCTTTTCTTTCTCTTTTTCCGTCATATCCAAGTAAACGGGCAGGGAGGCCGAGTCCCCTCGGCCTTCATCCCGCCGTCCTTCCGTATGTTGTATTCGGTTCTTTTATGTACCCCTTTATACTATTCCAGAGATCCTCTTCGGACGGTAGCGTCACCTTGGTTTTGAACGCCCTGGAAAAGGCACCCTTTTTGTATGCCGCCCTGAGACAACTTCTACAGGGGCAGAGATAAGCACCTCTGCCGCCCTGCTTGCGGCCGCTTGGCCTCAACCTTCCACCGTCGACTACAAACCTCAGAAGCTCGGCCTTGGCCCTTACACGACCGCACCCCACGCACCTTCTGTGAGGCCCTTCATCCCTCAAGGAACTCTCTCGCAGCCCTAAGTACCTCTTCGGCCTTCTCTCCGTCCATTCCTTCGACCCCGGCAAGCGTTTCAGCGTCTGCGTTGACCACGTCTCCGACGGTACTGAAACCGGCCTCGCCGAGGATGCGCAAGGTATCTTCATCAACCCCGTCCAGGCTCGAAAGTTCCACATCAAGCCTCGCCTCTTCGGCCTCCTTAGCGGCCTCAACCTCTCTTTTAAGCGCCTCTTCCGGCGTCATGCCCTCTTTCTGCGTCTCCTTGGCCGCGGACTCGGTATTGATATCTATCTTCCACCCGGTAAGCTTGGCGGCAAGCCTTACATTCTGGCCCTTCTTGCCTATGGCCAGCGAGAGCTGATCATCCGGAACAATGACCTCCATGGACTTTTCCGCCTCGTCCACTATCACCTTGGATATCTGGGCAGGACTCAGCGCGTTCTTCGCAAGGACCGCAGGGTCATCGGACCAGTGTATTATATCTATCTTCTCCCCCTTTAGCTCCTGCACCACGGCCTGAACCCTCGAGCCCTTGACCCCCACGCACGCACCCACGGGGTCGACATCCGGGTTGTTCGAGACAACGGCTATCTTGGCACGTTCGCCCGGCTCCCTTGCGGCGGCCTTGATCTCAACAATACCCTCGTATATCTCCGGGACCTCCATCTGAAAAAGCTTCACCAGGAAGCCGGCATGCGTCCTGGATATGATGACCTGGGGACCCTTTGCATCCGTCCTTACATCAAGCACCATACCCCTTATCCTTTCCCCCTGACGGTAACTCTCGCGCTTGACCTGCTCCTTTTTGGGCAGCAAGGCCTCGGTCCTGCCCAGGTCCACTATTATATCTCCCTTTTCAAACCTCTGAACGATACCGGTGATTATCTCGCCCTTCTTCTCGCTGTACTCCTTGTAGACGATGTCCCTCTCGGCCTCCCTCACCTTCTGGATAATGATCTGCTTTGCGGTCTGTGCGTCGATCCTTCCGAACTCGCTTGCATCCAGCTTGAGCCCGAGGCTGTCGCCCAGCTGGACCTCGGGGTCGTATTTACGGGCCTCCTCCAAAGACACCTCCAGATCGGGGTTTTCAACCTTTTCCACCACCGATTTGAAGACAAAAAGCTCTATCTCTCCCAGCTCTTCATCATAACGGGCTTCTATATCCTTTGTGGCGCCGAACCTCTTCTCGGCCGCCTTCAGCATGGCGGACTCAAGGGCGTCGATCAGTACCTTCCTGTCGATGCCTTTATCCTTCTCCACCTGTTCGATTATCTGGGCCAAATTAACAAACATGACACCCTATCCTCCCGATACCGGAAAATTGAAGCTCCTTGCAGAGGGCTCAGGGAATCTTCTCATGTAAGGAACTATTTATATTTAGCTCGCTAACCCCGAAGCGGGCTTCGGGAGATGCCTGCCTGTGCCGTAGTCACGGCAGACAGGCGCTCGCAATGCATGTTCACAAAACCACTTCAAGTCTTGCCTTGTCTATGTTGGAGAGCTCTATTTTCCAGAGCCTGCCCTCGGAGTCTTCCAGGGTCACACTGTCATCGCCGACGCCTACCAGCACAGCCCTGAAGTTTCTCCTGCCGTCCAGAGGCTCCTTTGTTCTTAAACGTATCTTCTTGCCCACCGCGTTTCTGAAGTCCTTCTCCCTTACGAGCGGCCTGTCCAGGCCGGGGGAAGAGACCTCGAGGGAGTAGCTTTCGGGAACCACGTCTTCCACATCAAGAAGCGTCCCGAGTTCCCGGCTAACCATGGTGCAATCGTCGATCGTGACCCCGCCAGGGCCGTCGATAATCACACGCAGGATCCTGCGGCCTGACTCCGTGGCGTACACCACGTCCACGAGCTCAAGCCCGAGCTCGTCGACGACAGGCTCGGCCAGCTCCTTTACCTTCTCCGCCAAGGCGGTATACCTCAAGGATCCTCCATGGAGCGGTGAAACTTTCCATTAACGAAAAAAGTGGGCGTTCAGCCCACTTTCAATATGTTAATTTAACACAGAAAAAGGGGGTTTGCAAGGGGAAAGTCGTTAAGAAACTTCAACGAGTCGCCTCTGCGGAACGCGGGTAAGCGGCAGGGGATGATCCCGTAACGATAAGGCCGAACGCGGGAATCTCGGGTGTTCGGCCCATGTCCAGCACCGTATTGAACCTTACTGATCTTTCCTCGATCTCCTTCAGGGCCGCCTCCGCGTCCGCCCCCTTCAACGGAACGGGTCTGAAGTGGACGAACCTGTTGTCTACATTGAGCGGTACGACCCGTGCCGACTTAACGGCATAGCCGCCGTCATCAAGCATCGAAAACACCACCATCGCCATCATGCCCTCGACCCCTTTGTGGCTGTATGAGCCGAAGACGAAGTTCCCGAGGCTGTAGAATATAAGCCCGTTCCTGTATATCTCTACCGACTGTATGGTGTGCGGGTGATGGCCGATCACGAGGTGGGCGCCGCTGTCTATTGCAAGGTGTGCAAGCCTTACCTGGTAGTCCTTGGGATGCTTGAGCCCCTCCTCGCCCCAGTGAAAGGACACGATGACTATGTCGGCGTGGCTGCGCGCATCCCTCACATCCCGCCGTATGTACTTGACGAAACCGGGGAAGGTGCCGGGAGAATCCTTCTTCGCATAGAAGGACTTTGGAAGCGTATTGGAGAAGGCAAGGACCGCCACCTTTACACCGCCGACATCGACTACCGCGGGCCTTCTCGCCTGATCCAGGTCGGCCCCGGCCCCCGTATGGAGGATCCCGTGGCTGTCGAGCAGCGAAAGCGTATCCCTGAGCCCCTCTTCTCCGTAATCCATAATGTGGTTGTTTGCAAGGGTCACGATATCTATTGAGTCCTTCAACGACTTCACCGCCACGGGATCGGCCCTGAGCAGGAACTCCTTTTCAACCGATGTGTCCGTGGAATCGGTGATCGGGGATTCGAGGTTGGCTATTGCGATATCCGCCTCCCTGAGCACGCCGGCCGTATACCTGTAGGGATAGGCGGGGCCGAACCTTTCAAGGTACCGGGTGACCCATCCGCCGAGGTAGATATCTCCCACACAAACTACGGTAATATCTCCGGCCATCGCCGTAACCGGGGCCAAGAAGCACACCATAATGAAAAAAGACAAAACCTTGTTCCTCATCCAGTCATTCCTTTCTAACAAGGTGGCGCAAGGGTCAAGTAGTGTATCTAATGTACTTACAAGGTCTGAAGCGGAAAGAGTCGTACTCATAGTGCCCAACAGCAACACCGTTCTTCAGCACATCGGTCAGACGACCGGCAGTATCGTAGAAGTATTCATAGGTATCCGTTACTCCCTACACCGTCTCGGTCTTGGATGTTATGCGTCCGAATTTATCACGGGTAGAAGATTGTCAAAGAACAAGTGCTAAAAACGGTAGCCTGAATTCAAGAACCCGAAAAGGGTTGGCTAAGTTGAAAGGATTGAATTTTACCAAATACTCAAAACTTCCCTCCCCAGAAAAGTTTTTTATCTCCTTTTAACCCGTAATGCTCAATCAAGCCTCTATAGAAAGCATACAGTGCTATAAAAATACTAAAGGGATAGTGAACCTCCGCCGACAGGAGTCGGCGGTTTCTGAATAAGTTACTCCAGATCGAGTTTCAGTTGCCCTTTGTCTTCTTTTTCTTGGTGTTCGACATATGACAAAATCTCCTTCTCGCTCAGACCAATCGTTGAAACACAGTAGCCGCGCGACCAAATCCCTTCGCGCCCCCATATCGCTTTGTTCATGGAAGGAAATTTTGTCTTCAATTCCTTGGCGCTGCGGGACTTTATATATTGCACGGCCCGGGCAACCGAAACTCTCGGTGGAATGACTATTACCATATGAATATGATCAAGTTGAACGTTGACCTTGATTACCTCGATATCTTCAGCCAGCCCGTCGAGGTGCCGCAAAACTTTTTCTGCATACTGCTTTATACCTTCTACAAACAGCTTTTTGCGATATCGAGGGGTCCAGACGATGTGGTATTCAGTTTTGTATACGCCATGAGCGCTCTTACGAAATCTCATGCATATTGTTATATCCCATTAGCGGACAAAACTCCACATCGTCTGGACGGCCTATTCATCACCAGACAGGAGTCTGGTGTTTTAACGGCTAAATAAAAATACTAAAGGGATAATAAAGAAAAAGAACTGCTATCACTGCTGTCCCATTAACAAGAGATAAAAATAGCCTGAACCGGGCCTCTGTGATACAATGCGTTTACTACAAACCATTGAAAACAAAGGAGGTTCAGGCTATGGCGCATTGTAACACAGTTATGAGTCAAATGCTCAAAATTTTTTCGAGA
>WGEY01000010.1 GCA_015492495.1 Deltaproteobacteria bacterium
ACCTAACTCCTTGACTATCTGTGCAGCTTGTGAGAAGTTCTCTATCGTGGCTCTCTGGGCCATAGGGGTACCTCCTTATAGTTGGTATAGTTGGACCGCTATAAATGGTACCCCTTCCTCTTTACTGACACAAGATAAGATACATTACCCCGGAGCTATTTAAAATTGACAATAAAACCGATAGGTGTTATACAAAGGGTCTGTCCTCGAACCATCATAAAATTCAGGAGGTAAGAAGATGTCGACAGAAAGTAGGGTAAAGAAGATCATCGTGGACCAGCTCGGTGTCTCCGAGGACGAGGTCAAGCCCGAGGCCTCTTTTGTGGAAGACCTCGGTGCCGACTCCCTTGATACGGTCGAGATGGTCATGGCCTTTGAGGAGGAGTTTTCCATAGAGATACCGGACGAGGATGCCGAGAAGATAAGGACCGTTCAGGACGCCATAGATTACATAGAGAAGAAGAGCAAGTAAGTACACCCTTTTAAGGTTTTTATACAATCCTACTCTCAAGATACGGCGGGACCACATCCCGCTCTATCTTTCTTAAAACACGGAAAAAAACAATCCATAGCGGTATCTGACAGGATGAGAAGAGTAGTCATAACCGGACTCGGGATGGTCTCACCCCTTGGCACCGGCGTTGAAAAGTCATGGGAGGGGGCCCTGAAGGGTAGGTCCGGCGTGAGGGCGATCACCAGGTTCGACGCAGGAGACTATCCCGTAAGGATAGCCGGAGAGGTCACTGACTTCGACCCGCTCGAGGTCATGGAGAAAAAGGAACTAAAGAAGATGGACCTCTTCATACAGTACGCCCTGTATGCAGGGGTAAAGGCCTTCGAGGACTCGGGCTACGAGATAACCGAGGAGAACGCCGAGCGGGTCGGGGTCTACATAGGCGCGGGCATAGGCGGACTCGGCGCCATAGAGCACTGGCACAACGTCCTCAAGGCAAAGGGACCCGAGAGGGTGACCCCGTTTTTCATCCCCATGGTCATAATAAACCTCGCCTCAGGGCAGGTCTCCATAAAGATAGGTGCCAAAGGGCCCAACAGCTCTTCGGTTACTGCCTGCGCCACAGGCACGCACTCCATAGGGGACGCCTTCAGGATAATACAGCGCGGCGAGGCCGACTGCATGATAGCCGGGGGGGCGGAGTCCACGATAACCCCTCTTTGCATCGCCGGTTTCAACGCAATGAAGGCCCTTTCAAGGAGAAACGACGACCCGGCCGGGGCGAGCCGTCCCTTTGAAAGGGATCGTGACGGCTTCGTCGTGGGTGAGGGTGCAGGCGTTCTCTTCCTCGAAGAACTGGAGAGCGCAAGGAAGAGGGGTGCGAGGATATATGCCGAGCTGGCAGGCTACGGCATGAACTCGGACGCATACCACATCACCGCCCCTTCTGTCGACGGGGTGGGTGCCGCCAGGTGTATGGAACTGGCCCTGGAGGATGCCGGTCTGAACCCGGAAGAGATAGACCATATCAATGCACACGGCACATCGACATACTATAACGACCTCTATGAGACAAAGGCCATAAAGAAGGTCTTCGGCGATCACGCCGCAAGGATCGCGGTAAGCGCTACAAAGTCCATGACCGGTCACCTCCTGGGAGGTGCCGGCGGCATCGAGGCGGTGTTCACCACGTTGGCCATCAAAGACGGTGTGGTGCCCCCGACCATAAACTATGATACCCCAGACCCCGAGTGCGACCTCGACTACGTACCCAATGAGGCCAGGGACCTTCGTGTAAGGAACGCCCTGTCCAGCTCCTTCGGCTTCGGTGGAACGAACGCCGTCCTGGCTTTCCGAAGCTTCGATTGACAGGTGCTTCATCTCCACGGGGCGCACAAGGGAAGAGAGCTGAATTATGGAAAGAGCCGAAAAGATCGCCATTGCAAGTGACCATGCCGGCAGGGAGTTGAAAGAAGACCTTAAGGAATTTCTCAAGTCTCGGGGCCTTGAGCCGGTCGACATGGGGACTAACGGCGATGAATCGGTCGATTATCCGGATTACGGTATTCCGGTGGCTGAAAAGGTTTCAAAGGGTGAGATAAAGCGGGGTATCCTCATATGCGGCACAGGCATAGGCATGAGTATCGTTGCAAACAAGTTTCCCCGCGTAAGGGCGGCCCTTGTATGTGACGTCTACACGGCAAGGATGGCAAAGGAACACAACGATGCGAACATACTCGTCATAGGTGGAAGGATCGTGGGAAAGGGGCTTGCCAGGGAGATGGTGAGCGTCTGGCTGGATACGGAGTTCTCAGCCGGCAGGCATCAGCGCAGGCTGGACAAGATAAGGGAGATAGAAGACAGGGTAGGCGGGTGTGGTTGATGTTGTCATTCTCGGCATGCCATATTCTCGCCGGCCTCGCGATGGCTCAAAAGCGGTTTCGTACACAGTTTGCGGATCTGTAACAACAATCGACACAGGTGGTCCATATGTCAGTACTGAAGGATTTTGATCCCGAGATTTACGAGGCCATAAGGTTTGAGACGGAAAGACAGGAATATAAGCTCGAGCTTATCGCTTCGGAGAACATGGTGAGCGAAGCGGTCCTTGAGGCTGCGGGCAGTGTTCTGACGAATAAGTATGCCGAGGGTTATCCTGGAAGGCGCTACTACGGCGGGTGCGAATACGTGGATATCGCGGAGAACCTGGCCATAGAGCGGGCAAGGAAACTCTTCGGGTGCGAGCACGTGAACGTCCAGCCCCACTCGGGCTCGCAGGCAAATATGGCTGTATACATGGCTGTATTGAAGCCCGGGGATACCATCCTCGGCATGAACCTGAGCCACGGCGGGCACCTCACCCACGGAAGCCCCGTCAACTTTTCGGGCCAGCTCTACAACGTGATCTTCTACGGCGTCAGAAAGGACGATCACCGTATAGACATGGACCAGGTGAGGGAGCTTGCCAGGAAGCACAGGCCCAAGCTGATAGTGGTCGGTGCCAGCGCGTATCCGAGGACCATAGACTTCAGTGCCTTCAGGGATGTGGCCGACGAGACGGACTGCCACATCATGGTGGACATAGCGCACATAGCAGGCCTTGTCGCGGTCGGGCTCCATCCGAGTCCCGTACCCGTGGCGGAGTTCGTGACCACCACGACCCACAAGACACTCAGGGGGCCCAGGGCCGGGATGATAATGTGCAAGGAGGAGTTCAAGAAGGCCGTTGACAAGCAGATATTCCCCGGCATACAGGGGGGACCCCTGATGCACACCATAGCTGCAAAGGCCGTGGCATTCAAGGAGGCGCTCGAGCCGTCCTTCAAGGAGTACCAGAACCAGGTCCTTGCAAACGCCAGGGCCCTCGCCGATGAGCTCATGGCCAGGGGCTATGAACTCATCTCAGGCGGCACCGACAATCACCTAATGCTCGTCGACCTCACCGGCAAGGGTATCACCGGCAAGGAGGCCGAGGAGGCGCTCGGGAAGGCCGGCATAACCGTCAACAAGAACACGATCCCGTTCGAGACCAGGAGCCCGTTTGTCACAAGCGGCATAAGGATAGGGGTGCCGGCGGCCACCACGCGCGGGATGAAGGAAGACGAAATGAGGCTCATAGCCGGCCTCATCGACCGTGCCATAGAGAAGCGCACCGACGAGGAGGTGTTGGAGAGGATCAAGAATGAGGTGAGGGATCTTTGCCAGAGCTTTCCCTTCTACAGGGACAGGCTGTCAAGGGCAGGGGACTGACCAGTCTGTGGATGCCGGCGCGGGCCTAAGTAAGCACCTCATTCCGGTCTGAAGCGCACCGGCACCTGACCCGCACCTTCACCCTTTTACCGTCGACTGTGCCGGGTACGAAGCGGCCAGCTGCGCACGGCCGGGTGAGGAGACGGGCGCAGGGAACCCCCCGATCAATTTGTCAGAACTCCACGGCATTTTTGCCTCGTAGCTTCACAGTGGCGAAGCAGGCCATAAAATCCGGGCTCCTTCGGCGTCTTTGGGCAAGCCGCCAAGGACCGGACGCGAATCCTTGAGAGGTCATCGCTCCCTGGAGCGTACGGTACGTTTGAACCACCTCGCAACACCTGTAACGCACAGTACGAGCGCTGTTGCGGCTGCAGCGTCGTTGACCCACTTCCAGCCGGGATGGATCAGCGCTCCAGTGTGCAGGCCTTCGATGACGTGGAACCACGGCACACCGGTGGTGTGTGGCAGGGGGTGTGCTGCCTCGTCCCGGGCCATGCCATGCAGTTTCTCCACTACGATGCCGCGGTAGGTCTTCCAGACCATGCGGCCGTCAGCGGTCCTTGTTATATCGGAGTAGTAACCGTCAGGGCCTCCGACGGTGCGCCATACGAGCTTTCCGCTCCGCACAAGGTTGGGGCTTGCAAAAAGATCGTCGCCAATGCGGCGCAGGCTCCACACAGGACCTGCGTGTCCCGGCAGGTCTTCTCTCCGCCACGTGGAGCCACCGTCAACCGTTGTGTAGAGGCCGTTGCGTGTGCCGATGCTCAACATTTCCGGCTCGTTCGGGTAGCCTGCAACGGCGTATATACGGCCGCTCAGGCCGTTGCCCCTGTATGCCGGCGGAAGGTACGCTACGTGGACCGACACCGACTCCATCCACTGATCCAGCCCCTCTGGGTGGTTTATGAGAATACCGGTCACCGAAAGGTAGGCCACCGCCATCATGCACGTCAAGCCAAGGAACGTTGCGTGCAGCCTGACGAGCATGCGCATGATCATCCGTCTTAGCCTCGTGCCGGCCGGCGATTCGCCCCTGCGCCACAGCCGCGGCAGAAAGTGGAACAGAAGTCCAGTGGCCGGCAGGAGCACCAGCGCCACACCACCAGCGTCATTGATGATCAGCGATGCCCTGCCACTCAAGAGCCCCCTGCCGAAGTGCAGGTCGTGAACGAGTCTGAGCAGGCTTATCCTAATGCCATCGTCGGCTGCGGCTGTGCGGGGCGGGACAAGCCACTCAACGCGGGCCCCGCCTCTGGGCCGCAGCCGAAACACCATGGTGTTTTCCGCCACACCGATCAGCTCACCCGGGGGCCATGTCCCGGCAAGGGCATTGACCTTAATGCCTTGTAGTGCCGCACGGGCCGCGGTTCTGCCGTTGTCCCGGGACAACCATACGCCGTCGTCGGTTGCCAGCCACAGAGGGCCTCCCCCTGTGGCCGAACCCTCCACAACCGCGTATATCCACGGGGTACCATGGCCCCCTTTGAAGACGGTCTTTGTCCAGGATCGTCCGCTGTTTTCGCTCCACCACATTCCCTGTGGCCCAGCGGCAAGGCGGCTGTCTGGGTCCACGGGGTTGATCCTGTATATGCGTACAGAGGCGCCCGGCCCGGCGCGCTCGGCTATACGCTCCGGCACAAGCCATTGCGGCACCGTTCTTTGCCACATCCATCTCCAGTCGCGGTGGTCCAGAAGCAGTCCCGTGCCCCCTATCACTAAGAGCCACAGACCGGCCACGAGCCCGGCCATGCTGTGAATGTGGTATGAAGAAGATCTCCACATACGTGACAGGGGCTGTCTCATAGTCCACCCCGGCTCCTCCAGGCGCCAAAGGCTATGAGCGCCGTGAGCGCTAGCACGGCGGCAGCCGCTACCCACTCCAGCCCCGAGGAGGAGACCTCGGTCGTATCGTCAGCCTTTTTGATCCTCTCCATCCTGTAGCCCTCTACCTCGGCCGCGTCCCTGCCGGCATCGTTGCTTCCGCTCTTCCGTTCCTCCCCGCCGGCCCGGCCCGCCTCTGCGGGTGCGGTGATGCGGCTTTGGAGCGCGAGCCTTTCCGCGACCTGTTCTTCCAGGGTCTTCTTAGCGGCCCGCTCCACGGCGAGCCTGAACCTTTCCACCATCTCCGGGCTCATGACCCCCGGAACAGAGATGATCGAGACCACCATCCTGTTCAGGAGCGGGTTGTTGCAGGTGTGTTCGCAGCAGGCGACACCCCTGGTGACGACGCTCCTTGCATACGCCGCGGCGAGTCTTCTGCGGACGGCATCGTCTGCCTTCCAGTATCCCTTGCGTATGGCCTCGAGCATGCGGCCCGTCATGGACTGGTATGCCCACGGGCTCGCTTCGGCGAAGAAACCGGCGAGCGCGAGTCCGTACTTGTCCTCGACGTACACCTCGTGGACCTGCCGCCACTTCGCCCGGTCGACCTTGTCCGGAGTGGTGACCTGCCAGCCCCAGAGGTACTCGACAAAGTCGGCCATGGCCCTGGCCCCGGCGTAGTCCTCCTTCTTCATCCCCTCGATCCATGCCGGGTTGAGGTAACGGCTCCTCATCTCCCTTCCGAGCGTGCGTGCCGCATCCTCGACCCTCACCGAGCCCGAGCCCGTCTGCAGCGTTACGAGGGTTGCGGGGGCCTGTCCCGACTCCCTGCGGACCGCCATGGCGAGGCCGCCTAAGTACTGGAACATGTCGTCGTTGTCAAGGAGGCCGTAGAGGTTGGAGGAGCGTGAATGGACCACCGCGTCCACACCGGCGAGGTTCTCCCTTAGCAGATCGCGGGCCTCCCGGCCGTGGTATCCTCCGCCGAATACGAACCCCATTCGCCTTTCGTACACGTCGACTATCTCCTCTTCGCCGGTCCACAGCCCCGAGGCCCCTGTCATCTCGCTTACCCCGTTTCCATAGGATCCGGGCTCCTCGGAGAAGATGCGAAGGCGGCTGAGCTCCATGGCCTCCTCTTCGTCCATGCCGGCGTCGACGAGCCTCGTCCTGATGCGGCGGCTGTTCCTTGCGATGAGGTTTTCTATGTCCGTCTGGCGGACGGCGAGCTTCACCGCCTCATCGAGCAGCTTCATCTTGTCCGGGAAAAGATCGCGGTACAGCCCCGAGGCGTTCACGAGAACGTCTATCCTGGGGCGGCCCAGCTCCCTGCCAGGCACCACCTCGAGGCCTGTCACGCGTCCCGATGCGAGCCATCTCGGACGTATGCCCATGAGCCACAGCACGGTGGACTCGTTCACGCCTTCGTTGCGCATAAGCTCAACGGCCCAGAGCACCACGGCGACCTTTTCCGGATATGTGCCGTGCTTCTCCAAGTACCTCCTTATGATCTCGTCGGCAGCCTTCTTGCCGAGCCTCCACGCCTCACGGGTGGGAAGCCTCGTGGGGTTGAAGCCGTAGAGGTTGCGCCCGGTCGGCAGCGCTCGCGGGTTGCGAAGCGGGTCATTTCCCTCGCCCGGCTCCACGTAGCGGCCGTCGAGGCCCCTTAAGAGGTTCTCGATCTCCTTTCCAGCCGACGACGAGATGAGCCTCGAGGCCTCCCGCACGCTCATTCCCGGGTTGCGCGCGGCAACGGCCTCGGCCATCTCTTTCGCCTCCTCCCGGGCCGGTGCCCTGCCGTAGGTATGCATGCCGTGGGGGATCATCTCCTCCCTTATCTCGTCGAGGTGGTGCCCGATTAGACGTACGAGCCCGTCTTTATCTTCTGCGTCATGCAGCCCTGCCTCTTTCTCGATATCGGATAGGAGCCCCGTGGCCCGGGCCAGCCTTTCGAGCTCCTTGAGCTTCTCCGGGGCGGTGACAGATCCCTGGGCCCTGGCGTGCTCGTATTCATCCACGAGCTCGGCCATCCTTTCGTACTCACCGTATAGACCCGAGCGCCTCAGCATGGGCGTCAGGTGCGAGAGCATCACGCCCCTTCCCCTGCGCTTGGCCTGGATGGCCTCGCCCACGTCGTCCACTATGTACGGGTACAGGTTGGGGATCTCTCTGGTGAGGACCTCTGGCGAGTCAGGCGGTGCGAGCCCGGCCTGCTTGCCCGGGGTCCATTCGTAGGTCGCATGCGTTCCGAGGTGTATGACGGCATCGGCCCTGAAGACCTTGCTGAGCCAGAGGTAGGCGGCTATGTACTGGTGGTGGGGATAGAGTGTCGTGTCGTGGTATAGCTTCATCGGATCGTCGCTCCATCCCCTGGGGGGTTCGGGCATGAGCAGCACGTTGCCCCTTTGAACGGCCGGTATGACGATGCGGCCTTTGTAGGTCATGATGCCCGAGCCGTCCGGCTCTCCCCACTGGGCCGAGACCTTGCCTCGGAACTCCTCTGGGAGCTCGCCGAACCACTTCCTGTAGGTGTCGAGCTCGATCTGCACCGCTTCACCGCTCTCCACCATGGCCTCGAGCTCCCCCGGCGCCCACGAGCCGACGTTGCGGGCACCTGCGAGTACAAGCCTCTTTATCTCCTTTTCGTCGGGCACCTCCCCGGTCCTGTAACCCTCTCCTGCGAGGGACTCCATGATCTCACGGATCGATGCGAAGACGTTCAGGTAGCTTGCGCCTACGTTCTGCTTGCCCGGGCGGTGGTTGTAGAAGATTACGGCGACCCTCTTGTCCGGGTTGGGCTTGCGTCTGAGGTTGACCCACGCCCTGAGCCTCGGGATGAGCCGCTCTATGTTCTCTTCGACAGGCGTGCCGATGTAGTATGCCTCCGGGCCGTCCCCGACCCTTTCCTTGGCCGATAGCACCGTGGGTTCCACAAGCCCGCTTATCTCCGGGGTGGCCATGGTCCACGTGACCTCCATTGAGCCTATGCCCACCGGGCTTCTCCGCCATTCGTCCGCAGTATCCCTGTAGAGGTTTATGGCCGATATCACTGGGACGTCGAGCTTTTTGAGAAGCTCTGCAAGGCGCGGGGTGAGGGCGGAGTAGAACTTGAGCGAGTAGGCAAGTACTATATCCACCCTGGCCATGCCGTCCTTGTCGAGGAGGAGTCGTTCCAGCACATCCTGGTCTCGGCCGAAGCAGGGCATCACGGTGAAGCCCGCCTCCTCGATGCGGCGTATGAGGTGATCGACCGGCTCCCTCTGACCCTCCGTGAGAAAGGACGGGAAGAAGATGAGCCCGATGCGGGGTCTTTGAGGGTCGTACCCCGGTCTTCCGGCCTGCCAGTCGAGGAACGAGCCGGCATCCGTGAATATGCCGGGCGCCTCGGGATGGTAGATGCCGAGCCCGGGCCTCTTTTTCACCGCGTCGTAGGACACCGTGTCGTCTATGTGACGGTGTATGATGAGCCGCAGCATGTTGCGGATGTTCTCCCTGCTGATGTGGCTGTAGTAGCCGGCGACCTCTTCGTCGAACACGAATCCCAGCCGCTTGAGCCGTTCGTCGTCGATAGAGCCGCGAAGCGCATAGATGCGCTTGTTTACGAGATCGATTCGTTCGGTGAGGTACTCAACGAGCTCCCTACCCATCACGTCGACTACGATCACCCTGGCACCGTCGATCCTCTGCCGGAGCTCCTCGCCGCCCTTGTCGAGCCCGCCCGCTGATACGACCTTCACATCGACCCCGGTGTCGAGCTCAGACACGGCGAGGTTGGCTATGTAGGAGTTGTTGTCTATGACCATGAGGACAAGGTCCGCGGCAACGGCAACGGCCTGCGGGGCAAGAAGCCACAGGATGAGAAGGGTGCCGGAGACGAACCTAATGGCACGGTTCCTGGCGTGTGGCGTGGACCTCATCTTCGCGCCCCATCCGTTCCGGTGTTTGTCCTTTCAAGCCGTGCGAGCGCACCCGCGTAGACGGCCTCGAGCCCCTTGCCGAGTACATAAGGCACTCCCTCCGCCACCGGACCTTTGAGCGCGACTTCGCGTCCAGCTATCTCGGCCGCGATTTGATCGGCCCAGAGGTCTACGCTCTCCGTGTTTTCCACAAGCCCACTTTCGTAGCCGTCGCTTATGGACATCAGGGCCTTTACAAAGCCCGCATAGCGCGGCTCAAGTAGTATTCTTTCCACCTCCATGCAGAGGGTGGCCGAGTCGTCTCCAGGCAGGTACCGCGAGCAGGCATCGTCGAGCCGTATGCCACGTTCCCTGAGCCTCTGGAACACGGACCGTTCGGCTACCAGCCCGTTTTGCAGGTGCACCGCTCTCCTCACGCCTTGGTACACGGCCCTTGCAATGAGCTCGCCCATCTTCGTGTGGCCGCCGCTTGAGTCCACGGTCGGTCCAGCTCCCTCGACCACGATGACGTTGTCGGTTCCCGTGCCGGTCGCCTGATTCCATAGCGGGGATTGACTGGAGCGTATGTCCATGTCCTGTAGCGCCGCTGTCTTGGCCTCGGTCGCGCTCACGATGGCCCTTGTCATGGCGCGCGGCGTAAGGCGCCTGTTCGTAAGGATAAGTATGTTCACTGTTCCGGGGTCGCCTTCCGTTCGCCCGGGCTCGTAGAAGCCTCCGGTGTCGGCTGACATGCGCACGCTGTTGCTCATGACGCCGGCGGTCACGAGCGCAACCACCCTGGTCTCCTTGAAGGACCTTTCAACCACGGCGAGGTTTTTCATGTCGGCGCCGGTGAAGAGCATGGCGGTTGAGCGAGGGGCGAGGCCGAGCACATCCAGGGTCTTCTTCCTTAATGCATCAAGTCCCTGTCTGTGGCCGAGCCCCCAGGATGGCGGTGGAAAGTAGTGGTTGCCTATGGTCGTTATGCCTTTCCTCTGCCCCTCGAGGGTGGATAGCGCTTTCATTGGACCCCTGAAGGTGATGACAAGCGTCCTGTTGCGGAAGTCCATTATATCGCTCTCCACCATCTCGGCCCGAAGGACATAGGGCAGGCTGAGAGGGAGCGGTCTTTTTTGAACCACCCTCTCGGACAGGACGGTGTTGCCTTGTGCGTGGAACTCATCTTCGTATATCCGGGCAGCGAGCCATGAGACGAAGTAACCGGGGTGGGTGGCGACCCTGCATGTCAGCTCACACGGGAAGAAGATGATCTTCCTATTTCTGACCGCATCGACCTCGCGCCAGCCAGGCCGCATGAGGAGCTGAAGAAGCCCCCGGTCGTCATTGCAGCCGTATATGATTTGCGGGTTGAACCCTCGCCACTCGTCGAGTGTTATGCGTATCATATCCCCTGACCTCGAGAAGGACGGGGCGATGCCTCCGGCGGCACGTATGTATTCGTTCTGGAAGGAGTCGTCGCCCGGCGCCATTATACTATGCCGCCCCATGATGCGCATGACCCTCAGCCGCCGTTCGGCAGGGACGGTCGCAACCTTGGCGGCTGTCACCCGCAGCTGGCGCTTCTCCTCGGCTATGATGCGGGCGGCTTGCTCCTCTTTGCCGAAGATGCGTCCGATGAGCCGGATCCGCTCCATGCCCTCTGCAATGGATCCGGCAGAGAGGTGTATGAGCACGGCCCTGCCCATGAAGCCTGCGAGGGCCTCCCTGTGCATCCCGGCGTGGAAGATCACATCGGGGTTCAATGCGGCCACCCGCTCCATGTCAGGGCTCAGGAAGCCGCCAACGACCTCCTTGCCGGAGCTTTCCGGGGGAAGTACCGAGTGGTGGGTGATTCCTACGACGCGGTCGGACGCCCCGATACGCAGCAGTATCTCGGTTATCGACGGCACAAGGGACACCACGCGTTCAGGGACCTTCTCGAGCGTGAGCTTCCTCCCGCTCGAGTCCGTGAAGCTCAGAGGATAATCGGCGGCCATTGGTGTGGCCGGAAGAAAAAGGATAAAAATAAAAAGCATTGCCCCCAGAGCCTTGATCATAAGCGGCGGTCGTCTCATCGGTCCGTTCCTCCCGGTATGTCGGCGCCCTCTTCGGGCACGTACACCATTGAGCCGTCTTCGAGGCGGTAGGCCGTACCAAGCCGTCGCCCCATTCCCTTTGATCTCTCCTTTGTTACCCTCACGGCCTCTATCCTCCTGCCCTTTTTGACTATCACCTCCAGCCCGCCGTCAGCGGATCGTTTGGTTATGGTCACCTCCGAGTCCTCTCTTAGGAGGTCGTCGAGCCTGTATGCGCCGAGGAGCGCAACGAGGAGCCCCACCATGAAGACAAGCCCGAGGTCGAACAGGTTTGCAACCCCGGAGAGCGGATCATCGTCCTGGAGCCTGGATTCGAGCCTCGATCTCCGGTTGAGGAACCTCATGGGGCATTCTCCCTTTCTTCATCGTCCGCATGACCTCCTGAGAGGAGCTCGGCCGCGAGCTCCATGTTCTTGAGGTCCTCCTCGGCCCAGCGGCGCTGGATGGTTAAGAAGAAGTAACTCGCCATGCCGATCGCCATGCCGACCACGGTCGTTGTGAAGGCCACTATTAGGTCGCCCGAGAGACGTGTGAGGTCACCCTGGCCGAGGGATGCAAGGCCCGTGCCCATGGGGATGAGGGTGCCTATGAGACCGAGCCCCGGTCCCGTGCGCACAAGTATCCTCAACCGGTCCAGCGGGCGCCAGAGTCGGTGTTCCGCCTCCCTTATGAGGTTCAGCACCGCCGGCCGGGTGTAGCCCGTTCCGTTCATCTCTTTGACCCTGAGGCAGAAGCTTCGAACATGCGGTGGAAACTCCGAGAACGCGCCGCTCCTTATCGACGCCACGGCATCGACCGGGCGCCGAAGCCTCCTCCTTGCAAGCCACATGCCGAAGAAGCTCCCGCTGTAAACCACAAGCCAGATCGTCATGGCCGAGAGCAGAAGCAATACCGGCAGGAGGAGCGATGACGCCGTTATGTATATGAATGACTTGAGCGCAGCCGTCACTTCCATCGCAACCTCCGCATTGACGTTGCAAACCCGGCGGCAAAGGCCAGGCCGAGTCCGCCGAGAAGCATGTATCGCCTGTTGTCATGTGCCGTCGGAACGGCCTCCCTGCTCAGCCGGTAGATCCTCTCCACCTCTCCTATCTGTGGTGCAAAGGTTACGGTGAGGAGGAAGTAGAGGGATGCAAGTACCATGAGCGCACCGAGACCGTGTTCCGGGGGTGTGCGTCGCATCACCCGGGAGAGGATAAAAGCGCTTGCAAGCCCTGTCGCAACGAAGCCGGCATACATATAGGCGAAGAGCCACGGTATCTTTGGCATGATGGTCTCAGCCATGGCACCGCTTGTGATTATTACGAGGAAGCAGACCGGGCATGGCAGGCTGAGAAGGAGCCAGCCGCGGCTTTTCTGCACGGAACAACCGCACCTCCCCAGAAGTGTTACGCCCCACACGAGGAGCAGGGCCGCGAGAAGGAGGTGCAGCGCCATGCCGTTTTCCGCTACGAGCAGCACCCTGTCCAGGTAAGCCCCGGCCTTGATGCGGTCCGAGACGAACCACGCCGTCCAGAAGACCGGTGCATGGACGGTCGCGAAGAAGAGCACTGCGGCGGGCCAGCCCCGCCTCCTTAGGATGTACGAAAGGCCTGCCCCGCTCTTCACGGCGAAGACACCCAGCGAGAGGCCCAGGCCGAGGATGAGTGCTTTTGTCTCCATCGTCAGAACCCGTACCTGTAGCTTAAGTAGAAGGCGCGGCCCGGCTTTGGGTACCCCTTCTTTTCGTAGTAGTCCTCGTCGAGCAGGTTGTCGGCCTTGAGCGTGATCCTGTGCCCCTTGCGCGGCGTTACCCCTACCGTGAGGTCCACCACTGTAAACGACGGGTACTCCACTTCCGGGTAGCCCGCCGCGTTCCAGTCGGTGTCCTTCATGCGTCCCCGGCTTCGCAGATGGAGCCTCGCTTCCACGGTGCCGTCGTCGTAGCCTACGCCGTAGTTCACCGTGTACCTCGCGACGTTGTGTATGTCCTTCACCGTTCCGTCCTCCTGCTCCTCCTCGGCATTGAGCATGCGGGTGGAGTTGACAAATACCGAGAGCGACCGGCTCCAGCCGAGGATCGTGCCTATATCCATGGAGAAAAGGGCCTCTATGCCTTCCATCTCTGCGCTGAGGCTGTTTCTGTAGGTCGTGGTGTTGCCGCTCGTCACCTTGATTATCTTGTCGTCCACGTCCGTATAGAAGTAGGTGATGTCCATGGCGAGGCCCCACTCAGGGCGTTCATAGCCCACGCCAACATCATAGGTGACAGACGACTCCGGGTCGAGGTCGGGGTTCCCCCTGGTTATCATGGTCGTTCCGCTGACCACCCGCTCCGAGTAGCCGGCGAGCTCGGCGGCGGTGGGCGGTACGAACGCCTTGCCGACCGTTGAGTGTATTCGGATGCCGTTCCCAGCGAGGTAGTTGAGCCCAGCCCTCGGGCTGAGCGTCGAGAAGCCCTCGGTGTTGGGAGTGAAATCAGTCTTGTATGGCGTCTTCTTAGTCTCTACGTCGAAGGCGTCGTAGCGTGCACCAGCCGTCAGGGTAAGCCGCTCGTCGAGGAGCCTCCATACCGTCTCCACGTACGCGGCCCTGTTTGTTCGTCCTTCGTCCGGCGAGTAAGGGGCCTTCCTGGTGCCGTCCTGGTTGTAGCTGCGGCTCTTCTTTTCGATCTCCTGGTAGTCCGCGCCTACGATAAGTGTGTAACCCGCCCGGTCGTACACGTCCTTGATCTGAAGGCCGGTCCAGTCGATCTCGGAATCATAGCTCCTGTAGGGGTCGGCCGGCACGGGGCTGGACCAGCCGGTGTAATTCTTGTAGTTTTCCGAGGTCTCGTTGGCCCTGTAGGCGGTGACGCTCAGGCGGTTGGCCGGTCCCGTCTTTCCTTCGACTGTCAGGTCCATGCTGTAACGGTCGATATCCTTTGAGCCTGACTTGGAGTCGCCGTCGAATATGTCCCCCGGTGTCTCTATGTCACGGCCCTGGTAGAGGTCGCCGCTTACATCCATACGCCAGCCCCCCGCAAGGTCAAGGCCTATGCGAAGGCTGCCGTTCTGCGTCCCGTAGCCGGTGTTCGCCCTGGTCTCACCGTTTCCCATCCTGTAGTCGTCGGACTGCTCGAAGCGCCTGACCGAGAGGTCGAAGTCGTAGTTCTTGCCGAGGCCGCCGCCGACCGCGGCCCTCTGAAAGTCGGTCTCGAAGGAGCCGAAGCCAGCCTCCACCATGGCGGTCGGGGCGCCGGTGTTCTTCTTGGTTATTATGTTGACCACCCCGCCCATGGCCTCCGCGCCGTAGAGCGATGAAGCAGGGCCCTTTAAGACCTCGATCCTCTCGATGTTGTTCGAAAGAACGGTAGCGAGGTTGGTGGCCCCGGCGGGCCTGCCGTTGATGAGGAGCAGGGAACGCTTGGTTATGCCGGAGAACTCCGGTCGGAATCCGCGTATACCTATGCCAGCCAGCGCACCCGGATACTCGATTACATTGAGCGAGCTGTTCTTCTTGAGCTGTTCGGTGATGGTCTCGCCTACTGTTAGCTCGATGGTCTTTTCGTCTATGACCTCTATCTTAGCCGGTACCTTCCACGGGTCGTCTTCACTCCGGGTGGCGGTCACCACCACCTTCGGGAGCGTTACACCAGGCGCATCTTCGGCCGCGTAGGCGGAAATGGGGATGAGTAAAAGCAGTAAAACGGTGCAGACTTTTCTCATGGATCTTCTTCCTTTCTCCCCCCTCGGGGATTGTGGGATTTTGTATGCTCCCGGAACAGGTCTCCTGGCTTTCGTTCATCCTACTTGCCGCGCCTTCCCGTCCATGCGGACAGTGGCGTTTCGCGGCTTTCGTCCCGATTACAGTCGCGGGGCGGCGGAAGCTTCACACTCCCTTCCCTTGATCCGGAGCCGGTCTTGTCTCCTCTTTTTTATGTCATCACTTCCTGACCTCCACATCATCTTTTTGGTTTTGCCATAAAAAAACCCCGGACCTCGTTGTATTCGAGGTCCGGGGATGCCGTTTTCCATCCACGCAACAGGGTCTCCGCCAGCCCCCAGTCCACGAGGGGCCGAGCGTTCTTTACTGTGCGAGCAGGTCTTCCGGCTTCCGGATCATCCTACTTGCCGCGCCTTCCCGTCCATGCGGACAGTGGCGTTTCGCGGCTTTCGTCCCCGGTTACGGCGGCGGGTCCGCGACGGATTTTCACCGTCTTCCCTCTCAGGCCCGTAGGGCAACTCGCATCTGGTGCACGTTAATCTAACAGCCGAATACGTGGTTGTCAAGTGCTTTTTGATCCGAGGTAATGTATCTTATCTTGTGTCAGTAAAGAGGAAGGGGTACCATTTATAGCGGTCCAACTATACCAACTATAAGGAGGTACCCCTATGGCCCAGAGAGCCACGATAGAGAACTTCTCACAAGCTGCACAGATAGTCAAGGAGTTAGGT
>WGEY01000011.1 GCA_015492495.1 Deltaproteobacteria bacterium
CTATGTTCACCACAAGACGAAGGTTCGCCTCGATCATGCGACGCCGAGCCTCAGCATCACCACGCGCAATACGCTCCGCAAGCTCGCGCTCCTCAGCCCGCGTCAGCAACGGACACTTCTTGATGGCGTCAAAGTAAAGCTTGATGGAGTCAACCCACCCTTCCTTTCGGTCGTGGGCTCCATCGTGTGTTTTTTTCACCTTCCTGCCAATGCCGGTCCCTTGGATCTTCCTTGTCGAGCCGAAACCCTGCTTCTTCATACAAGCCTCCTTCCTGGCGGCGAGCCGCCAAAACCTTCCTTAACACATAAATGAACATCGCATTGACTTCTGGCTCTTTGTCCTTCCGCTCCACAGCAGGCCCGCTGCAACGGGCCGATGGAGCAGTATTCTACCGGCACACAAAGGATGCAAGACGGTGTATAGGGTCTGTCCCGGGTCTTATGCTGCAGCGGCCTTCAGGCCGCTGCAGCGACACTTGGACTAAGCCTTTGCAAAACCGTCCTTGCTATCGCACTCGGGACACTTTCTGGGTTTACACCGCGATTCCTTGGTATAACCGCAGGAGCTACACTTCCACAGAGCCATCCTCACTTCCCTCCTTTCCGTTTTTTCGTTTAGGGCGCCGCAGCATGGCGCGGCCGCCATGGATCATATATCTAGAGCCTAAAAGTGGGCCTGAGCGTACTTCTTGAGCCCCTCCTCGTCAGGCTTCATGCCCTCTTCGCCCTTGTGCCAGTTGGCGGGGCACACCTCACCGTGCTCTTCGTAGAATTGGAGGGCGTCGAGGACCCTCAGAACCTCGTCAACGCTCCTGCCGAGCGGGAGGTCGTTTACGGTGATATGGCGCAGCACCCCGTCCCTGTCGATGAGGAAAAGCCCCCTTAGCGCAATGCCCGGCTTCTCAAGGAGCACGCCGTAGTTTTTGCTTATCGATTTGTCGAGGTCCGAGACCAGGGGATAGCTGATCTCGCCTATGCCGCCTTCCTTTCTGGGCGTGTTCCTCCACGCCAGGTGTGAAAAGTGGCTGTCGACGGAGACACCTATTACCTCCGCGTTCCTCTCCTTGAACTCGGCTATCCTGTCGCTGAATGCTATGATCTCGGTCGGACACACGAAGGTGAAGTCCAACGGGTAGAAGAACAGGACAACGTACTTTCCCCTGTAGTCCGACAGCTTCAACTCCTTGAACGAGCCGTCAGGCATGACCGCCTGGGCTGTAAAATCCGGCACCTGTGCTTGAATCCTTGCTTCACACATTACTCGCAATCCTCCTTCTTTTGTTTTTTTTAACCTCTGTTTCTGCTTCGCGAGGCAGCCTTGCAACCGGTCCGCCGGCTAATCCACATCGGGCAGCGGTGTATCCTTTGTAGACGGCGGCAGGAGCGGCAACACGATCTCGGGCAACTCGCCGGTAAGGGAGTTCAGGAAGGCGACTATGTAGCCTATCTCCTTGTCCTTGAGCTTCACCCCGAGCTGCTTCTCACCCATGATGCGCACGGCTTCTTCAAGGGTCCACACACTGCCGTCGTGGAAGTACGGGTACGTGAGTGCGATGTTCCTCAACGTCGGTACCCTGAAGACCTTCTTGTCGCTCTCCTTTCCGGTGACCTCGAACCTGCCCATATCGGTACCGTAATCGAACCTCTGGAAGCTTCCCCCGCCTACACCTACACCGTTATGGCAGCCCACGCACCCCTTTTTGACGAACAGCCTAAGCCCCTTTCTTTCCCGCCTCGTAAGGCTCTTCTTGTCGCCCTTAAGGTACGCGTCGAAGCGGGAAGGCGTAATAAGGGTCCTCTCGAACGCGGCGATGGCCTTTGCGACGTTGTCGTAGGTGACAGGGTCTGTTTCATCCGGGAATGCCTTCTTGAACATTTCCACGTACTGCGGTATGGAGTTGATCCTTGACAGGACGAGCTCCTCTGTAGCGGCCATCTCCTTGGGGTTCAGGATCGGACCCTTTGCCTGCTCTTCGACGTCCTTTGCCCTGCCGTCCCAGAACTGCGTGGTATGCAGCGCCGCGTTCAGCACCGTAGGGGCGTTACGCGGTCCAAGCTGCCACTTGTGGCCTATGGATGTGGGCAGGTTGTCCACACCGCCGGTTGCGATATTATGGCATGAATTACAGCTTATGAATCCGCTCTTTGAAAGCCTGGGCTCGAAAAAGAGGAACTTGCCGAGCTCGACCTTTGCTGCGTTCAGCGGATTTTCCGGGTTCTCTGCCACCTCTGGAAGCGGTTCGAAGTATTTGCCATAGTCTGCGCCCCATCCCAACGAGGGCAGCAACAACAGCAGCAACACCACGCCCCACGATCCAAAGTGCTTCTTCCTTCTTCTCCTCTCCATCGCATCACCTCCGAGCAGTATCAGTTCTTGCAGTCCTTGCAGATTCCATAGAAGTCAACATGGTTGCCGGTGACGGTGAAGTCCTCCGTAACATCCTTAGGCAGCCTCAGCGACTCTGAATAGTCGATGAAGACGTCCGCGATCTTCTTGCATTCGGTACATATTATATGATGGTGCTCGCTTGTGTCTGGATCGTAGTGTTTCCTTTCGGGGTCTATTGTGAGCTCGAGTATCTCCCCCATCTCCGCAAGCGCCTGGACTGTATTGTAGACGGTCGCAAAGGAGACCGTAGGGTGATCCCGCCTTACCGCGGTGTATATCTCCTCTGCCGTAGGGTGGTTCGTATTCCCTTCCAGGTACTTGAGTATGGCGATCCTCTGAGGGGTGAGCCTGAAGCCCCTTTTTCTGTACTTTTCGATTATCTTTTCCATAGTGAACAACATCTGCGATTAGAACCATTCTTAAGTTAGAACAATTATAAACAGACAAGCAAAACCTTGTCAAGTGTTTTTTCATAACCTTGCGAAGTTTTCTCCCCGTAATCCGGTCAACCGGATGGCCACGGTGCGGCACCGCAAGGGTACCGAAGGGCGCAGCCGATATCTTGTTGATTTTTGTCTTGATTTTTGTCATTTTAACGAGTAGAATCTTCTGGGAAGATAAAGCCTCCCACGGAAACTGGCGAAGTGCCTTCAAGCATACATACACATCCCGCTTTGATCAACCGGACGGCCAGGTGTCAGGTCGAAGGCTTGATGCCCAAGGAAGATATCTTTCATATCAGCTCGCTGTGCATTTTCAACCCGAGAACTCATAGGAAGGAGAGACGGAGAGATGCTCTTTAAGGCGATGCACATAATACACCTCCTCACGGTGATTGTCTGGATAGGCGGACTTGCATTCGTAACGATACTGGCACTGCCCATGGCCATAAGGATGCGGGACCCACTGCAGAAGGTGCTCTTCTTCCAAAGAATAGAGCACAAATTTGCCCCCATGGCAAGGATCTACAACCTTATCGTGGGGATAACCGGCTTTGGGATGATCTTTATGGCCGGCTGGCACAAGGCGTTACTTACGAGGCAGGGCATACCGCTACTTTTCATGCTCGTCGTCTGGGTCTTCTGGTTCGTGATGCTGTTCGGCCTCGAACCGTTCATAGTGAAGAAGATGCTTGACAAGATGGCCAGAAGCGGCGGCAAGATGGAGATAGAGGCTGTCTTCGCCAGGATGAACAGGATGCACTGGGTACTGCTCGTGGTCTCGCTTGCAGCGTCTGCTGCAGGGCTCATATTCGCGCACGGCTATATCTGACCGGAAGGTCGTCTGTCCAGGGTGCTTACCCCCTCGATCCCCAGGAGCGCCCTCTTCACATCCAGGCCGAGCGAGAATCCACCGAGACCGCCGGAGGCGGCAACAACCCTGTGACACGGAATGACCAGAGGCAGACGGTTCCTTGCGCAGGCCATCCCAACGGCCCTTGCCCCTGCCGGAGAGCCGGCCATGCGCGCCACCCAGCCATAGCTCCTGACACTGCCGAATGGTATTGTCCTCAACACACTCCACACCCTCTTTTCAAACTCGGTACCCCTGGGTTCCACCTCCACATCAAACTCCACGGGTGTTCCGCTGAAGTAGAGATCGAAGAGGCTGAAAAGCCTGTCAAGGACAGGGCCGCCGTCGCACACATCTTCTCTTCCATTATACCCGTACGCAGCGCACACCTCCTCAAAAAACACGTCGGGGACACCGCCGATACGAACCTCCCTCAGCGCAACGGCACTTGAGACGGCGAATATATCTCCAAGAAGGGTGGAGCGGTATCGGCCCACGAATATCTTTCCTCCGGATGACACCTCCTTGCACCTCACTGTTTTGACCTCCGGTCGCATCTCTGTTATATTCTATCCAATCTGTCGCAGGAGGTAAATGGACATGAGACACTGGATAACAGCGACGGCCGTTGTGTTGCTCCTCTTCGCACACCTCGGCACCGCATCCGCCTCGGGCTTCATGCTGGTAAATCAGGAGGGGCTCGAGGAGATGATGGGGGACGGGGCCCAGCTTACAATAGTCGATGTGCGAGAACCGTATCTCTTCAGAAGGGGACACATCCCCGGCGCGATCAACATCCCTTACGACGACGCCCATGGAAGAATACTCAATGAACTAAGCCCGGAGGAACGCATAGTCTTCGTATGCCACGGCGGTCCCATGGGGGATGAGCTCGCGCAGATACTTGTCAGAAACGGCTACAAGAGGGTGTACAACTTAAGGGGCGGCATGCGCTGGTGGAGGGGACCGCTCGAAAAGGGGGAGAGATAGCCGGTACGGTTCTAACCAGCTGTACTGATCTGAGTGCAGCCGCCTAAGGTTGGGCAGCTCGTTCGTCCTTTTCAGGGACGCTCCGGTTGAACGCAACAAGCGTTGTCCCGCTAGAGAGCTTGGCCAATACATCCTTCTGTACGGCGAGGAACGCCTCCAGCTCGTCCCCGGAAAGGGACCTTCTCGGTGAGGACTTTATGGAAAGGGGATTTACGAGCCTGCCCCTCACCTTCACCTCGTAATGAAGGTGCGGGCCGGTGGATATGCCGGTTGAGCCCACGTAACCTATCACCTCTCCCTGGGCGACCCTTCTGCCCTTCTTTATACCCTTCTTTATGCGGGAAAGGTGGCCGTAGGCTGTTGTATAGGTGGAGTTGTGCCTGATAACTATGAAGTTGCCGTACCCCCTCTTCCAGCCGGCGAAGACCACCCTGCCGTCGCCCGAGGCCTCGACCGGAGTCCCCTTTGGCGCCGCGTAGTCTATGCCGTGGTGAGGCCTGTAGCGCTTAAGTATGGGATGATACCTCCTGTTAGTGAAGTAACTCGATATCCGCCTGTAGCGCAAGGGGGATTTAAGTAGCGTCCGCTTAAGGGACCTGCCGTTCAGGTCGTAGTAGCCGGCTTGCCCGCTGCCGTCCCTGTAGTATATCGCAACGTACCTTTCTCCGGCGTTCACCACCTCGGCGCCCAGTATCTTGCCCACCCTCACCGGCTCTCCGTCAACTACCATCGTCTCGTAGAGGACGCTGAAGGTGTCACCTTTTCTCATATCGGTCGAAAAGTCCACATCCCACGCGAAGATGTCCGAAAGTTCCATGATCACCTTCGGAGGCGCGCCGGACTTTATACCGGCCTCGTAAAGTGAGTTCTCTATGGTGGCGGTCACCGCGGCCTCTTCGATCCTGTAGGGGACCTCGAACCTCTCGGCCCTGAACCCGCCCTCAACCTCGTCGTCCCTCTCTATGACGATCCCCTCAAGGTCATCATAGAGATACTCCACCCTCTCAAGTGCACCATCGACCTTCGTGACCCTTACCCTGTCGCCCTCTGCAACCCGGCCCAGATCATAGATACCGCCGGCCTTGCCGGCGATGCGCACTATCTCCTCGGCAGGCACGCCGAGAGAGTCCAGTATCGTATAGAAGGTATCGTTGCGCCTTACATTAACCTCGACCGTGGTAACGGACTCGGGCTTACCGCCGACTGTTGCCGGATCGGTCGGTGCCGTAACCTGCGAAGGCTCGGCCGATGCACGCTGATCCTTTTTAGTGGAAGATGCGTTGGTTGTAAACAGGAATGAAACGAACGGGACGAGGACGATCGCTGCGGCAACTATGAGGAATCCGATTGGCCGGTTTTTACTTTTTTGCCTTCGATTGCCGCTTCGAGGCCGGCCCGAACCGGTGATCCTCGATTTATCACTGAAGTGGAACTGCATGTATCAGAATGACCCCTCTCCAACGGAAGATCCGCATCTTGTTAAGGATGCGCATCACGTGCGGCTTCAATTTTTCCCAAAAGTTTTTCCGAATCTTTCCGAAAGATATATTATACAGGGAAAAAAGGACCCTTTTTCAGAGATTATCGGCACGAACCCGAAAAATCATAAGAGAAAAACGTGGTGTTGTCAAGCGTCATCTCCCGGGCCTTTTGTGCGGTGAGAACAGGAAATACGGAATAGTAACGCAAAACAAGGCATGGCGACCACACCTGGATCATCGTCAAAGACCAAAAGATGCGCCGCCTTATGTAACGACACCTTGTGCCCGGTCGGGATGAAGTCCATCTTAACCACGAACTGACAGCAGGCCATGCCAGAGAAGAGGTTTGAAGTGAAACTTTTAAGACCGAGGTTGAGCGTCGGCCTCAAAACACTCGGCGCCCTGACCCTTGTCTTCTGGATACCGGTCATAGGTCTGTCCGCCATGCTCTTTCTTCTCTTCCAGAACACGATCTACGACGATGCACTCGATTCGATCAAGCTGCACCTCAAGGGCGCGGAAGAGGTGTACGAGGAAAGGGCCCGGGTGCTTGAGGGGCTGCTCGAGCAGACCGCCTACAGGACCGATACAAGGAAGGACTTCTCCGAAAAAGACACCCCGCGGCTGCGCGCGCTGCTGCTGGACCTGGCCAAGCTGAACAACTACGTGGACATATGGATAGCCGTGGATGAAAAGCACCGCGTGATCGCCAGAAGGAACCAAAACGACGGTGACGTTATAAGGATAGGGGACGCCCTGTCGAACGCACTGACAAGAAGGGAGAGCACCGTAGCGACCGAGCTCGTAAGCAAAGAGTTCCTCGGCATGGAAGGCGACGGCCTGGCCCAACGCGTAGAAGATACGGGGATGACCCAGTTCGTCATCACCCCTGTAGTCCACGATGAAAAGGTGGTGGGCGCTATCGTGGCCGGGATGCTCCTTACCGGAGATCCCTGGCTCGGCAACACCGTGTACAAACGCTACGGTGCAGAGGTCGCCCTTTTCGCCGGGGAGAGCCCTGAGACGTCGCTCCTTCATTCGACCGCATCGCTTCCGCGAAGCATTTGGGTCCTTGGTCAACGCATACCCGAGGGGCTCAAGGAGGAGATCTCGCTCGGCAGGCCGTTCTACGGGATACTGGATGTGGCTGGATCCAGGACGCTTGTTGCGTCAAAGCCCATAAAGGACAGCAGGGACAGGATAATAGGCGCACTCGGAATAAGCCGTCCCGCAAGGCCCATAAACGCCATAGTCCTGAGAAATATCGCAATGGGACTGGGCTTTGCCGCGGCGGCAGCCCTCGTCATAGCCCTTGTGGCCACGTACTTCGTGCGTGCGGATATCACAAGGCCCATAAACGTCCTTGTCGAGGCCATGGAGGGCGTAAGAATGGGAAATATCGACATCTCCGTAAACCTTGAGACCGGCGACGAGTTCGAAAAGCTGGGCGAAGGGTTCAACGCTATGGCCGACGGCATAAGAAGGCGTGAGGACAGGCTCAAGAAGCACCATGAGGTGGCAAGGCTCCTCATGTCCACGCTCGACCTGGAGGGCCTACTCGAAAACATGCTCGATATCGTGATGGATGTTACAGAGTCGCACATGGGTATCGTGTACCTGTACGAGGAGGAGAAGGACGAACTTACGCCCATCGTAAAGTACGGCACAACAGCCGAGCTCGGCACCCTCAAGATGGGCGAGGGGTATCCGGGCAGGGCGGCATCTGAAAAGAGCACCTTCATACTTCGTCCGCCTAACGATGCAACAGAGAGGGTGATGGAACTCGGCTTCACAAAGGCCGCTCCGACGGAGGTGGCCTATGTCCCGCTCGTGCATCAGGACAGGATACTCGGTGTGCTCGTGGCCGGAAGCGTAAAGGAGTTCCGCAACGAAGACAAGCTACTCTTCGACTATCTGGCCAACCAGATATCCATAGCACTGGACAACGCCCTCATGCACCACAAGATACAGGAGCTCTCCATAACGGACCCGCTCACCACACTGTTCAACAGACGCTACCTCAACGTGAGGCTCGACGAGGAGTGGGCAAGAAGCATAAGGCACAACAAATCCATCTCGGTGGTCCTATCCGACGTGGACAACTTCAAGTCCGTAAACGACACATACGGCCACGACAAGGGAGACGAGGTGCTGAAGGTACTGGCCGCTATATTCAAGGAAAACAGCAGGAAAGAGGACATAGTGGCAAGATACGGCGGGGAGGAGTTCATCATAGTGCTTCCTGACACAACGAGCGACGAGGCCCGCGTCCTTGCCGAAAGGATAAGGAAGACCGCCGAGAATCACATCTTCGAGTGGATGGGCAGGCCGGCCACGATAAGCGTCGGTGTAGCGGCATTCCCGGAGATAAAGGCCAAGGACTTCGATGAACTCGTACAGGCCGCTGACCAGGCCATGTACAAGGCCAAGGTCGCGGGAAAGAACAGGGTACAGGTAAGCGAAGGGCTCGCGGCATGAAACCGGACCACCACCGGTTTGCTCCCGTCCGCCTACAAACGCGCTGAAACGCACCGCATAAGGCCGGAATATCGGAACCGCCTGATATCAGCCGGCGAAAAGAAGCTTTTCCCCCATATGGCACCGCCCCTTTTACCTACATCCAGGCCCATCCCGTGCATGTATGCTCCGCACAGCCTTGATACAATCCCTCATCAACGGCTTGCCACGGGGTCTCGTCCCTTGGGAACAACCGGAACAGCCTTGCTGCGGCATAAAGAAAGCGACCTCACAGGGTCGCGAAACTCCCCGAGATGCCGCACCGCCCCGGCGGCTCGCAATAATGACACCAAACCTCGCGGTCTTCTGTAATGGATGGGGGCCTTCTTTCAGGGACCCGTTGAAGCCGCAAAAACCAGGCAGTGCTTCTCCGGGTCAGGCTGCCGCACCTTACGCGGCGTTCTACGGGCTTGAAAATGCATAGCGAGCGAATATCAATACAAACTTCCTTGCATTTGAAGATTCCCTGCAGCTTGCTGCAGGTAGCTTCAACGTCTATCCGAGGGGCAAGTTACCATGCCTGACCTGTGGGCGGAGCGCGGGAAAATCAAGCCCTGCACAGGCGGCGCCGCAGGTGGGTGGCGGTGCTAATCCCCGTTATGGCAGGAGCTGCAGAGGTTCTCCTGCTCGTCTCTCAACATGTAGCCGTGGTTTGCGCCGTGCGGTGAGTGGCAAGTGGCGCACAGTATGGCATCGCGGCTCCCCAGGACCACGCCGCTTGCCTTGGTGACCCCCCTTCTCCTCCAGTTGACGACACCGGTTGGATGGGAGGCACGCATGTGAATGCCGCCGGAGTGGCAGTCCAGGCATACCTGCTGACCGGACTCGGTAATGTCTCTCAGCCCGGGATAGTGCGGGCCGTTGTCCACGGCCTCCTCGGCCTCAGGCACCGCCTCGACGGTGATAAGGGCGGCCGTCTCCTTGTTCGACCTCCATCGAAGCGCGGTCCTCGTGCCAGTTCTTACGACCGTTATATCCTCCACAATGGGCTTAAGATCATTATTATCCCGGCCTGCATTATCCTTGTTGGAAAAAGGCTTTTTGAACCTGAACCTCAGCGGATCGGATACACTCCTGTTGCCGAAGGCGTCCTCGGAGATGACGCGGATGAAGTGCCTCTTGCCAGGGGCGAGCCTGTCGATGGTCACACGGTGGTCTGTCACCAGGTGATTCCAGCCCCTTACAAGGTGCCCGTACCTTTCGGTCCTGCCGTACTCGACCAGCGAGAGCGCCGGTTCATCCGTCTGCCAGGCGACCACGACCGAATAGAAGACCCCCCCTCTTACCTCCTCGACCCTGAGATTGGATATGCGTGGAGGCCTCTGATCGTCCTCGACGGTTTCGATCTCCGATCGGGAGAACTCCAGCACTTCCGATAAAGCCTCTTCACCGGTTCTGTCCCGCACCTTGACCCCGATGGTGTAGGTCATGCCGTCCTTGATGTTGAGGAACACCATATTGTCGCGCGAATAGTACCTGACCGGTATCTTTTTCTCGGTCCTGCCTCCGGAGAGAGGCCTTGTGTGGCACTTCTCGCACTTCTGCGCGTCGGAATGGATGTATGCGCGCTTGCCGAGCGATTCGTACACGCTTTGATGGCACCCCTGGCACCCCTCCCGCTTAAGCTCCAGGGGCAGGGTTACTGGGATGGAGGTGGCCTCTGTAAGCGCCGCAAGCCGCTCCATGGACACCTTTACAGGCTCGGTCGGCGCCATCCCTTGCTTTACGGTCGTCGTAAGGCCGGAACCCACCACCACATCCTCTTTCAGAAGCGAAGACGCGCTCCTCACGACGATCTCCCCTTTCAACACAGTCACAGCGCTCTCACCGTCACCCGCGGACATTATGAAGTCGGTTCCCCTGACCCTTACCACGGCGGTATCGGTCTCTATCTGGTATATGGAGTTCTCGGAGTCGTACACGTCGTGAACGAGCGCCCTGACCGTGCCGCTCACAAGCCTTATGAGCAAAACCCTCTGGTTTCTGTCGGCGTCGAAGTTGTAGTCCTTTATATTGATGCTCGCATCCTCGCCGATGCTGAGGATGCTGTCATCCCTGGTAACGATCTTCGCCCTCGCCCCCTCCTCTGTCGTTATGATGTCGCCCGGGTATATCCCCTCGTTCTTCTTGACCAGAAGCCTTTTGGTCTCTCCCTTACGGTAGACAAAAACACCTCCCTTCCACGAAACTATCACCCCTACGGGAGTCACCATGGATGCCGCGTAGGTTAACGAAACCCAGCAACAGAAGATACCTGCGAGCACAACAAAGATGGTTCTTCTCTTAGAAGTCACTTGAAGCCCCCTTGCTATCGGCTTTCTACTTCCTTTTCTCTATGGGAACGTAAGGCTGGTTCCGGAGCCCGGTATACTTCTGCGTGGGACGATAGATGCGGTTTGTCTTAAGCTGTTCGAACCAGTGGGCGAGCCATCCCGCCACCCTGCCCATCGCAAAGATCGGGGTAAACAACTCGGTAGGTATCCCTATGCCGCTGAAGACCACCCCCGAGTAAAAGTCGACATTCGGGTACAGCCTCTTGTGTGAAAGCTTCTCGTCTACGACCTTCTCGACCTCTTCCGCTATCTCTAACATCGCGGCCGATTGCGCATCCTGCTTTTTGAACAGCTCCCTGGCGTATCCCTGGAGAATCCTTGCACGTGGATCCTTGGTCTTGTAGACCCTGTGACCCACCCCCATTATCTTCTCCTTACTCTCAAGCTTCCCCTCTATATAGGGACGGACGTTCTCCTTACCGCCGATCTCATCCAGCATATGGACGACCTGCTCATTGGCCCCGCCGTGGAGCGGGCCCGAGAGCGTGCCTATGGCCGAAGATACGATGGTGTAGGGATCAGCAAGGGTCGAGCCGACCACCCTGGCGCTGAATGTGGATGCGTTCATCTCATGGTCGGCATGGAGTATGAACATCACGTCTATTATCCTCTCGGTGAGCTCATCCGGCTCCTTCTCGAAGAGCATGTAGTAGAAGTTGGCTGCAAAGGAAAGGGAGTTGTTCGGCTGTATCGGGGCATCCCCGTGCCTGAGCCTGTGGCAGGCGGCCACGATAGTGGGAAGCTTTGCGATGAGCCTTACGATCGACCAATAACGCACCTCCTCGTCAAGCGTGTTCCTGGCCGGGTAATACATGCCCATGGCCGATGTCACTGCCTGAAGGTAATCCATGGGATGCCCGGTCTCGGGCATAAGCTCCATCATCCTCAGTATCTTGAGCTTAAGCCTCGTATGGAGGGTCACATCCTCCCTGAACCTTGAAAACTCCTCTTCGTTCGGGAGCTTGCCGAAGATCAGAAGGTAGGCGACCTCGAGAAAGGTGCTTTTTTCGGCAAGTTCGTCGATGGGAATACCGCGATACTCGAGAATCCCCTTTTCTCCGTCTATGAAGCTTATCGCGCTCTCCGCAGCAGGTATCCCTTCCAGTCCCGGGACAACTTCCATCTTCCTCTCATCCATGTCTCGACTCACAGCACAATGTATGTATCTTCACAGCAGGGGGGATATTCGTACATATCATTAATATCATTATCGACACTTTCTCCAAAATCTAAACCGATAATCTTCAAAGTCAAGTGCGATTACTCGAAAAACCGCGGCCACAACAAGGGACATCAAGGCTGGCCGTAAAAAACGCCAGGTAAAACTTCTTTCTTTTCAAGCAGTTACAGTATACGGGGCGAACTTCGCAGGGCCTTGACTGCTACGGGTTTTGAGCTACAATTTAAGGGAACGATTTGCCTTACCCGGGGCACACTGAGAGGGGGTGAAATAGATGCTCTTAAAGGAGATAATGAGGACGGATCTCGTGACAATAGCGCCGGAGGCCAATATCAGGGAAGCCGCAAGGAAGATGAGGGACGAAAACGTAGGCTGCGTGCTGATCACCGAGGGCGGACGCCTCAGAGGATGCCTTACCGACAGGGACATCGCCTGCTGGCTCGCCGAGGGGAAGGACCCGGACAATACCGAGGTGAGATCGATCATGAAGGAGAGGGTGATAACAGCCACACCCGAGACCGATGTCCTCGGCGCGAGCAGGACCATGTCCATCAATAACGTCCGCAGGTTGCCGATAGTGGAAGACGGAAAACTCTGCGGCATGGTTACGACAGCAGACCTGGCTCCGGTGCTCGAAGAGGAGGTGGATAACTTCTTCCACCTCGAAGAGGCGTATCAACACTAACCGGCCCGTCCCGACCGCACGGGCAAAGGATGTCATAAAGCCGCCCCGGGGCCTTGAACGCAGTGCAACGGGGGGAGCCGGGTGGTCTCACCATCCGGCTCCTCCGTGTAAGCCCTATTGCCCGGTACGCTGGGACCGCTTCTTGGGTGAAAACATCTGGCACTCGATGCCCGATGTGTTAAGGACAACGAGGCAGGGAAGTTCCCTGCTCCTGAACTCAAGCACCCTGCAACCCCTGGGAAAGCTCCTGTCCCAGGTTATATAGAAGTGCCTGCACCTGAAGCAGTCCACCCTTCTCTGTCTTTCCTCATCCATGTCAGCAGCAGCTTCCGTACCCAATCCTTAATATTTTTTATCATTATAACACAGGCACTTCACTTGAAAAACAGCCCTGCCCCTGAA
>WGEY01000012.1 GCA_015492495.1 Deltaproteobacteria bacterium
ACCTTTACCTTACCCTTCTCCACCTTCACGCCGTGCCTCTTTCGGCCATGCCTGCCCACCGCGGTGACGGTGTAGAAGGATGCGAGGGGGCCGTCGCCGAGGTGCTCCTTTATGGTCCTGTTTATCTTGCTCACGTGCTGCCTGAGCGTGTCGACGTCGATCCCCTCGGGCCACCGTTCGAGAAGATACTCCGCCCTCAAGGTATTCGAACCGTAGGCCCTCCTGTAGTCCGAGGCCATCTCCTCCAGCACCCGCCTGTTCGACAGGTCCACGAGGAACGGGAAGCAGTCGGTGCAGTCGAGGCAGCAGGGCCTTTCCGGGTAGCGACAGCGAAGGAGCTTTTCCCTCAGGAATGCGTTGTATATCACAAGCTGCATGGGGACCATTTCAATGACCGTGGGGCCTATGCTCACGGTCCTTTCGGCGAGGTTCAAAACGAGCGGAAGCTGGGCCGTGGCCGTCTCTATCTCCCTCTGTCCCTCGCGCACGAGCTCCCTGAAGCTCCTGCCGTCCAGGTCGAACCCGTCCCTCAGGCGAATGAAGGGCAGCTCGGCAAGAAAGATCTCGGCATCCTTGGTGTTGAGCCTCTTGGTGACCGTGCCGTCCGGCCCCCTGACATCGAGAACCCGTTCCTTGGCCGGTATCCAGTAGAAGTCCGGGTGGGACTCGAACTCGGGTGTCACGAGCACGTGGTAGAGCCTGTCCCACGGCCTTCCGAAGAGGCTCAGGGCCGAGCCGAGGTAAAAGCTCATGGTCTTCCTGCCGCCTGCTATGGAGCAGTGAAGCCTCGTTTTCGGATCCATAGTCCTTTCCTTGATGAAGTTTACGATGAAGTCGCCCACGAGCTCGTTGTCCCCGGCGGTCCGTATGTCGTCAAGGGGTGTGCCTTCATTGTCCGAGACCACTGCGAAACGAAGGGGGACGCGATTCATGCCGGTCTCCCTGTAGAAGGCGTCGAGCCTGCCCTCCTCTATCAACAAACGCTCTATTTTTTCCCTGCCGACGCTCGTCGTGATAACGAAAACCTCGTCGGGGGCGATCCGGGGACTGCGGTTGTGCAGCGCGTAAAGCGTCTCTGTTATGATCTGGGGGGTCACGCCCGCTACGAATATGAATGCCTCCTTGAATTCCATGCCTTCTTATACAACTTTTAACAGCACCTTTCAAGTCAGACAACCTTTCGGAAATGTTTTCGCATCTGTTGTTTCCCGCGGCCGGGGCGAGGGGGAGCAGAAAAACGACAGGTATTACGGGGACCTTGCCACGCTTTTGCCGGCAGGGTATGGAATGACGGCTAAAACCACGGCTTTAGGTGATTGTGTCGCAGACCGCGCCGGAAGAAAGAAATGGTTTGTTCCCGAGGAAGGGTTGAAAAAAAAGATCCGGCCGCGTCATTCAGAGGGGACAGCGTGTCCTCTCCTCCAACGTAGGCAGAAGACGGGTGCTTTTTATCGACGGCGCTGCTTGTTTGTCCGGGGCAGGGCGCGTGCCGCCTTCAGGGAAGCCCGGTTTGCTTGGCCCAGTCGTTGTTGCGAACGAAGCAGACCATTTTTGTCTTCAATGAAATCAGACACCCGGAGATTGCTTCCCCGCTTCGCACCTCGCGGTGACGGATTGACCGCACCTTCCATGGTTCCATCGGAATGGGCGGTCGGCACAAAAGGTCCCGCATCACTTAGACCAGAACCCGCGCGAGGTGAGAAAGCGGCGTATGCAGAAGGCGAGGTTGCCGATGATGTCCGGGGCACTGTTGGTTATGAAGAGCCTGTCCCCTATCCCGAAGGTCTCGCCCCTGAGCCTTTCTACCTTCACGCCGCGGTCCCTGAGGAGCCCCTCGAAGAAGGGCACTATCTTGTCCTTCATCCGGAGCCGGGTGTCTTCGAGAAAGACGGCCATGGCAGGGGCGAGCGCTTCGACCCTCTTCAGGAAGTTCGCAACCTCCACCTCCTCGACGTTCTTCGGGGGTGAAGACTTCACCTCGACGTACACGAGCTTTCCTTCGAGGTCGGCTATGACGTCGTAGTCCCCGCCGGCCGCGGCCCCGCCGAGCCTCACGCCCCAGAGGGCCGGTGAAAAAAACTCCTTTTCGAAGACCTCCTTCACCCACCACTCGAGCGTGTCGCCGAAGCTGAAGACAGCCCGGCTCTTGAGCCTGTACGTCTCTCCGCCCACCTCTTCTACGACACCCCTGTCGACGAGGAACCTCAGGTACCTCTCGACCCACTCGCGGGTCGAGTACTTAAGGAGGTCCTCCACCCTGAACGACCTCCTGTTCTTTATCACGTCCCTTATGAATATGCGGAAGGAGTACTTCTTGAGCATCTCGTAGAGCTCGCCCTCGAAGGCCTCGTCCCAGTCCGGCGGGAATACGAGGTAATCGGTGGGGTTCGAGATGAGCACATCGAACCCCCTCCTCTTGAGCATGGCCGTGACGGTATCTGCCGGCATTCCGGTTTCCTCGTGCACGTAATTATGCACTACGCCCCTGGCACGGCGGGCTGCATGTCACGTTTATGGCCGGTCCCCGGCGGGGGGCGGCGGCATGGAATCGAGCCGATGGATATACGCTGCGCAGGTGGTGCCGTATCCAGTTGAGATTATAGTGAATGTCCGGGAAAAAGCAAACCGCGTGCCGAGACCGCGCAGGCGCCGGAAGAGAAGGAAGCCGCCTCACCCGATGTAAGGGTCGCGGCGGCGCGGTCTCAGCCGGATGAAAGCCTCGAAAGCCTCTTGAGCGCCCCGGCCTTTTCCGAGGCGCCGAGGCCGCCGGCCCTGGAGACGCTTTGACGCAGGAACTCTATGGACTCGTCGTAGGTCTCTCTGTCCACGGGGTACGGGTGGCCGTCCTTGCCTCCGTGCGCGAAGCTGAAACGTACCGGATCCTTCACGGAATGCGGCACCCCGTAGACGAGTTCGGCTATGAGGGCAAGCGCCCTCACGGTCTTTGCCCCCACCCCCTCGAGGCCGATAAGCCCCTCGAAGTTCTCCGGCCTTCTCTCGTAGGTGCTCAGGAATATCTTGTACAGCCTATCGGGGTGGATGTCCGAAAGCAGTGTGTGGTGCCTCGCCGGCATATCGAGGGATGGAACGGCCTTGAGCCTTTTAAGCTCCTTGACGAGCTTTTCGGGCCTCTCCCTGGCAAGCTCCACCGCGACCGACCTCGCCTCCCGGCTCGAGCGCGAGACCATGTTCAGGACCCGGCCTCCGGTTGCGTCGCAGCATACGGCCGAGTGCGGCTCGCACACGAAGTCCGCCTCGACGGGGAGCCTTCCCTCACCGAGCCAGTGGTAACGCCTGGCGTACCGCGTCTCCTCGTTCATGCCCTGCTGCACCACGGCCCACCCGCCGTCCCTCGTAAAAAAGAAGGCATGGTGGTAGAGCTGGTAGGAGTCCTGGAGCGCCGCGGAGTCGACCTTGGCCGAAAGCCTGCTCGAGTAGACGAGCTCTGCCGGGTCCACCGTAAGGAACCTTTCCGCATCCTCTATCTCCGAGGGCGTCTTCCTCGAACTCGCCCCCTTGCCGCCTGCGGCGAAGAAGCCGAGCTCCCTGTCCAGCCCGCCCTTGAGCCCATCCTTCAGGGCCCCGCACACCGTGGTGGTGACACCGCTCGAGTGCCAGTC
This sequence comes from Deltaproteobacteria bacterium, assembly GCA_015492495.1. Lineage (GTDB taxonomy): Bacteria > Desulfobacterota > GWC2-55-46 > GWC2-55-46 > DRQE01 > S146-62. Next base: position 3,621 of record WGEY01000012.1, read on the forward strand.
AAAGCCCAGGACGCAGCCGAAGGCCTGGAACCAGTACGGGTCCGCGAGCCTCCTCAGGAGCTCCCCGGGACCAAAGTCCCTTACAACCGCGACAGCGATCTCCCTTGCCAGGCGCTTCATCCTCTCGAATAGCCAGCGCGGGGCCCTGCCGCCGTGCAGGGGCAGATTCGCAATGCCTGTGCGCATGCCTGGAAGTATAAGGCAACCCACGGCTGCATGCAAACCATTTGTGCCGGGTCGCCCGCTTACATTCCTCGCTGACACTCGGGGAATGCCTGCCTGTGCCGTAGTCACGGCAGACAGGCGCTCGCGATGCATGTCCAGGTTATTGTTATGAGAACCTTGATTCATTCGCCATCGCAAGGAGCCGAAGCCGCAAGCGAGGCGGACCGGCCTGCCGGTCATCGCCGCCTCCGGTCCGGAGCACCGGGTTGCTCGCCGACTCTCGCTGTAACGGGACAAGGCGAGCGAGATCAGGGGGGGAAGCACCTTGCCGGGGAGGAGAGGTTTTTTACAGCTGGTTGATTCATGGCAAAAAGCCTACGGGCCTGCGGCCCTTCGCAACGACGCTCCCGATTGATCGGAGATTCCTTATATTTATGGTATAATGTCCTTGTTGCCGGGCGTTGCTGCAGGGCGGAAAAACGGGAACGTATGATACCACTTAAAGACGACAATCCGACAAGCACCTTTCCCTTTGTGACCGTATTCATCATCGTGCTGAATACGCTCATATTCATCTTCCAGATGCTCATCGGCGCGTCCCTCGGCACAAAGGGGCTTGAATACTTCATATACAAGACGGCGGCGATACCCTATGAAATCGTCCATCTCACCGACATCCACCCGCGGAACTTCCTTCCACCGCCGTTCACCCTCCTTACGGCCATGTTCGTGCACGGTAACCTCTTCCATCTCCTCGCCAACATGCTCTACCTGTGGATATTCGGCGACAACATCGAGGACAGGCTCGGCCACTTCAAGTTCATCATCTTCTATCTGGGTACCGGCGTTGTCGCGAGCCTCGCGCACATCGCCGTGAACCCATCATCCACGACCCCTCTCATAGGGGCCAGCGGCGCCATAGCGGGGGTGCTGGGGGCGTACTTTCTGCTGTTTCCCAGGGCGTATGTCGTGACACTCATCTACGTCTTCATATTCGTGGATATAGTAAGGATACCGGCCGTTGTCTTCCTGGGCATATGGTTCTTCTTCCAGGTGATCAGCTCCACCGCCGGAGGGGGGATAGCCTGGTACGCCCACATAGGCGGCTTCCTGGCCGGAACCACCATCATACTTCTTGCAAGGAGCGTGGGGAGCAGACGATATCGAGGTGTCACACGGCGCTGAGCGCCGCACTTTACCTGCCGGTACCGGAAAACCCTTGACCTCCACCGTCGTTTATGCTACATTTAAGATGTATTTTTTGTCTTTTCCACTCCTAAAACAAGGACTCCTCATGTCTAAATCCGGTAATGACGCTTTTAAAACAGGCGATCTGGCCGTATATCCAGCTCACGGGGTCGGTATCATAGAGGGGATAGAGAGCCGCCGGATATCCGGGGAAGACCAGTCATTCTACATTCTGAAGATCCTCGGCTCCGATGCAACCATAATGGTACCGGTGTCGAATGCAGCATCGGTGGGGCTGAGAAAGGTCATGAAGAAGAGCATGATCCCCAAGGTGTACTCCATCCTGAAGGAGAGAAAGGACACCGTCTTCGACAACCAGACGTGGAACAGGAGATACCGTGAGTATACCGAGAAGATAAAGACCGGGTGCGCCATGGAGGTGGCCAAGGTCCTCAGGGATCTGTACCTGCTCAAGCATGACAAGGAGCTGTCCTTCGGAGAAAGAAGGATGCTCGATACCGCAAAGACCCTCCTCGTAAAAGAACTCTCTGTAGCAAAAAGGACGAAAGAGGAGAAGATAGAGGAAGAGCTCGACAATATCATGAAGGGTTGAAAGGGTACTCGCCGTGTCGATCTTTCTTAAAGCGCTTCTCGTCATCTTCGCGTCTGTCAGCGGCTACCTGATAGTCGAACAGGTAACTGACAACGAGGGGATAGCGCTCGCGGGGCTTGTAAGCGGTATCCTCATAGCCCTCGCTGCACTGAAGTTCGAGGAAAGGGTCGTCAAGGCCCCGATACGGGTGGTCTTCGGCGGCGCCATAGGGCTGATAACAGGCCTGGTGGTGGCGAACCTCATCACCTACCCGCTCGTGCTGCAATACTTCAACAACCCCTACCTCGAGTTCACCGCTTACATAACCGTCAATTGCATCATAGGCTATCTCGGCCTGAGCATAGGCATGAAAAAGGGCGACGAGTACCACTCGGAGTTCAAGCTCAGCCTCAATGGAGGCAAGGAGGCGAGCCCCTACACCAACGCCCTCGTGCTCGACACGAGCGTCATAATCGACGGAAGGATAACCGACATATGCGAGACAGGGTTCATAGACGGCACACTCGTCGTCCCGAAGTTCGTTCTGGCGGAGCTGCAGTATATAGCCGACTCCCCGGATACGCTCAAGAAGACGCGCGGTACGAGGGGGCTTGACATACTCGAGCGCCTGCAGAAGAACACATCGGTGGACGTGATCATAGCGGATGAGGACTTTCCCTCCACGAAACAGGTGGACCAGAAGCTTGTCGAGTTTGCAAAAAAACACGGAGCAAAGATACTTACGAACGATATAAACCTCAACAAGATCGCGAAGCTGCACGGCGTGACGGCGCTCAACATCAACTCCCTTGCAAACGCCATGAAGCCTGTGATACTGCCCGGCGAGGAGATGAATATCCTGGTGATCAAGGAGGGCAAGGAAGAGGGCCAGGGGGTCGGGTACCTCGACGACGGAACGATGGTGGTGATTGACAACGGCCTCGGCTGCATAGGAAAGACAGTTACCGTATCGGTCACCAGCATCCTGCAGACAAGCAACGGCAGGATGATATTCTCAAAGGTGATGGATGGAAAAAAGCAGCAGAACAATGTGGTGCGCGCCGTTACCTGAACGACCGGAGCAGCCTTTGCCTCAACTCCCGGGACAATAAAGGGCCGGAGATGCTGCATCGACCCGAGGGCTCCCCCGGGTCTTTTTTTTGTGTGAAAAGCCAACAACCCGCCCGTCATCCTTAGGATGTTATGCATGAGTCCCCTTCCATAAAGACCGTGGCCGTAATCCCCTCCGCTGGGAAGGGCCGGCGGCTCGGCTTCAGGAAAAAACCCTACCTCATGCTCAACGGCAAGCCTGTACTCGCCCACACGCTGTCGGCGTTCGAGCGGTGCGCGCTTGTTCAGGCGGTCGTTGTCGTGGCGGCTCCTTCTGATCTGGAATACTGCAGAGAGAAGGTGGTTGAAAGGTACGGGTTCAAAAAGGTCATCGCAGTGGTGGAAGGCGGCCGCGAGAGGCAGGACTCCGTGCGGAACGCCGTTGATACACTCGGAGACGAATGGGAGATCGTGGTTGTACACGACGGCGCAAGACCCCTTGTCGTCCCGTCGTTGATCGAGAGGGCCGTAAACGCCGCCCGTGAATGCGGCGGGGCGATAACAGCCGTGCGGCCGAAGGACACCATCAAGGAGGTCGACGGCTCGGGCCGTGTAAAAAGGACCATCGCCCGTGAAACGCTGGTTTCCGTGCAGACCCCGCAGGCCTTCAGGCTCGATCTGCTCAGAAGGGCCTACCGGGAGGCGGCAAGACAGGGCTTCACAGGAACGGATGACAGCACCCTGGTGGAAAGGCTCGGCGAAAGGGTCGCGGTCGTCGTCGGTTCATACGAGAACATAAAGATCACCACCGAAGAGGATATCGCTGTCGCCGAACTCATCCTGAGATCAAGGGAGAAAGGCGGGGCCGAAGGTCCGTAGGCGGCGGGGCGTTCGCACGCGACCCGCATTGAAGCCACCTGCAGCAAGCTTCGGGGTTGGCGCTCGCGATGCATGTTCAAAGGGCTTGAATACCCGGACCCTCTTCGTGTATCCTTGTCCGGTACGGAGATCATGGAAGGTGTCTTCCCTGCGGCCTGTTGCAGGGGAAACCGGGGCTACGCAGAGGTCAGGCAATGAAGATGAGAATCGGGTTCGGTTACGACGTACACGGGTTCGAGGAAGGACGGCCCTTCGTGCTCGGAGGGGTCCGAATAGACTTTGCAAAGGGCCTTGCGGGCCACTCCGACGCCGACGTGCTCGTGCACGCCATAATAGACTCCATCCTCGGTGCAGCCGGGCTCGGTGATATAGGCAAGCACTTCCCCCCGTCGGATCCGGCATACAAGGATATATCGAGCCTGCTTCTGCTCGAGAGGGCGATGTCGGCCGTGAAGGAGCGCGGGCTGGAGGTCGTAAACGTGGATGCGACCATAGTCTGCGAGGAGCCCAGGCTCGCCCCCTACATAGCCGCCATGGAGGAAAGGACGGCAGGGGTTATGGGGTGCGGGCCGGAGCGCGTGAACATCAAGGCCACGACCGAGGAGGGGCTCGGGATCACGGGCTCCAACATGGCCGTAAAGGCATATGCCGTATCACTCCTCGACGGTATGCACGGGGTGCGGTAGCCATGGCGGTACGGACGCGCTTTGCACCGAGCCCCACCGGGCTCCTGCATGTGGGGAGCGTGAGGACGGCGCTCTTCAACTTCCTCTTTGCAAGGCGCTCGGTCGGAGGGTTCATACTCCGCATGGAGGATACGGACAGAAAGCGCTCCACGCCGGAGTTTGAAGAGGCCATAATGGAGGACCTCGCGTGGCTCGGCCTCTGCTGGGACGAGGGGCCGGACACGGGGGGCGACCGCGGGCCTTACAGGCAGTCGGAGCGGCTTTCAGTGTACCTCGAATACGCCGCGAGGCTCCTCAAGGCAGGCAGGGCCTACAGGTGCTACTGTACAGTGGAGCGGCTCGAAGCGCTCAGAAGGAGCCAGCTCGAACAGGGGCTGCCGCCGAGGTACGACGGCAGGTGCAGGAATCTGAGGCCGGACGCGGTCCCCGAGGGCGCAAGCCACGTCGTCAGGTTCATGGTGGAGGATGGAAAGGTGGAGTTCGAGGACATGGTCTTCGGACCGATGCGCTTTGACGCGCGTGACATAGGTGACTTCATAATAGTAGGCTCCGACCGTATCGCGACCTACAACTTCGCAGCGGTCGTGGACGATGCGTTGATGGGGGTAACCCACGTCATAAGGGGCGAGGACCATCTCCCGAACACCCCGCGCCAGATACTCCTTTTCAGGGCCCTGGGCTTCGGCGTGCCGGGTTTCATGCACCTTCCGCTCGTGCTCTCCGAAGACAGGACCCCGCTGGGCAAGAGGCACGCCGGGCTGTCGATAAGGGCCCTCAGGGAAGAAGGATACCTTCCCGACGCCGTGCTGAACGCCGTGGCGCACCTCGGCGGATACCCGGGCTGGTCCGGCGAGGAGTTCCTCTCGCTCGATGAGATGGTCCGGCGATTTTCGGTAAAGCGCCTTTCGAGAAGCCCGTCGGTCTTCGACGTGAACGCGCTCAAGAGGATGGGCAGGGCCGCGATGGAGAGGGCGTCAGCTGAAGCCGTTACGGGCCTCGTCTCCCGGTACTTCAGGGACGCCGACAGGGCAAGGCTTGAAAGGGCCGTCCGCGAGGTCAAGGGCGAGGCGTCGACACTGGAGGAGCTGCGTTCGTTTCTTGCCCCGCTTCTTGAAGAGCCGGAGCCCACGGAAAAGGCCCGGGAGGTGCTGGCCAGGCCGTACGTTCCCGGGCTCCTGAGGGCGCTCAGGGACGCCGTCGAGGGTGTGGAAGAGCTGGACGGAGAAAACAGCAGAAAGATCATGAAGGGGCTCAAAAGGCCCGGCCTCAAGGATCGGGAGGTCTTCATGCCGGTAAGGGCGGCCGTCACCGGATCGCTCCAGGGTGTCGAACTCAACAAGGTCCTTGCAATCTTGGGCAAGGAAGAGGTCCTAAGAAGGCTCGAAAGGTTCACGGGTACATAATGATGTCTATCAAGGTCTACAACACCCTCACAGGCAAAAAGGAGGTCCTTCAGCCGGTGGAAGAGGGGAAGATAAGGATGTACGTCTGCGGCCCCACGGTATACGACCTGAGCCACATAGGTCATGCCAGGAGCGCGGTGTCATTCGACGTGATATACCGCTACCTCGCATACAGGGGCTTTGATGTTAACTACACCAGGAACTACACGGACATAGACGACAAGATAATAGCGCGTGCGAACAAGGACGGTACGGATTGGAGGGAGATCGCCGAACGCTACATAAAGGCCTTTGACGAGGACATGGAGGCCCTCGGGGTGGTGCTTCCGACCCACAGGCCCAGGGCCACCGAGACCATGGACAAGATAATAGAACTCATAGAGGTCCTCATACAAAAGGGCTACGCCTACGTCACGGACGGCGACGTATACTACTCCGTGAGGCGGTTCGCTGACTACGGGAAGCTCTCCGGAAAGAATATAGAGGAGCTCGAGAGCGGGGCGAGGGTCGAGGTCGACGAGAGGAAGAAGGACCCGCTTGACTTCGCGCTCTGGAAGGCGAGCAAACCCGGCGAGCCGTGGTGGACAAGCCCGTGGGGGAGGGGACGCCCGGGCTGGCACATAGAGTGCTCGGCCATGTGCCTCAAGTGGCTCGGCACCACCATAGACATACACGGCGGCGGAAAGGACCTGGTCTTTCCGCACCATGAAAACGAGGTGGCACAGAGCGAGGCGGCAACGGGAAAGCCGTTTGCAAGGTACTGGCTCCATAACGGCTTCGTCAACATAGAGAAGGAGAAGATGAGCAAGTCCCTGGGTAATATCCTCAACATCAGGGACGTTCTTCGCGGCCACACGAGCGAAAGCGTAAGGCTCTTTCTGCTATCGAGCCATTACCGCTCGCCCATAGACTACTCCGAAGACTCGCTCAGGGAGGCCGAGGCAAAGGCTGAGAGGTTCTACAGGACGCTGGATAGGATCGAAAAGGAGCGGCCGGAGACATCGAAGACCGCGGTGGACAAAGGGATCGAGGAGGAGTTGATGGCCCCGATCCTCGAGGCAATGGACGACGACTTCAACACGGCCGCAGCCATCGGGAAGGTCTTCGAAGAGGTCACAAGGGCGAACCGCCTCATGGACCGGGGGGATGAGGCGGCCGGTATGGAACTTCGGGCCATGCTGAGCGTGTTCAAGAAGACGGCCGGTTTCCTGGGTGTCTTCGGCAAAAGGCCGCAGGAGTACTTCGATGAGAGGAAGGAGCGCGTGGCCCTGCCAGCCGAGGAGATCGAAAGGCTCATAGAGGAGCGGAACGAGGCGCGCAGAAACAGGGACTACAGGAGGGCGGACGCCATAAGGGATGAGCTGAAGGACAAGGGCATAATCCTCGAGGACCGCCCCGACGGGACCGTTTGGACGGTCAGGGGCTGAGCCATAGTCGCATGAACGTGTATTTGAAGCCCCGTGATGGAATCACCCCCACTGCATTCGCTTGCGTGTATCACAACGCCCTGCGTGAAGCAGGCGCTAACAGGTGACTTATCCGCCGCTACGTACCCACGCTACCGCCTATTGACCCAGGCGTCTATCCTTTCCGCCGAATCCTCGTCTATGTCTATGAACTTCAACCCCATCCCGGGCTCGCGGTCAAGGTGCTCGGGATCGAACTGCCTCGACCACATGACCCTGCACCTGCACCTGACCTTTATCCCCTCCTCGGCCAGCTCGAAGGAGATGGAAAACTCCTCGCCAACCCCGCGGGGGTTGACGGTCGCGACGAACATGCCTCCCCTGCTCAGGTTCTTTGCGTAGCCGAAGAACACGTTACCGGCCCCGTCCTGGACCTTGAGCACCAGGAGGTGTCTCCTGAGGGCCTTCCTGCGGTCTGGTCTCAGAAGCACATACTCGCCCTCTTTCGGTCCCTTACCGTCCGCCATGCAGAACCCCGCGCCTTCCGGTACACGCAGGTGGCTTCGCTCCTGCGTGCATGCGCCCGCCGTGCCCCGGTCCTCTACCATCTTCCGTAGTGGATTATCTCTTCAACGGGCTTTCTGTTCTTTTCTTCGCGTCTTAGAGGCTCGGCCGGGTAGCCCATGGCTATTATGCCGACGACCTCGATCTCCTCGGGTATGCACAGGAGCCTTTTCACCTCGGCGGGATCTATCGCGGCGACCCAGCACGTCCCTATGCCCTCCGCCGTCGCGGCACCTATCATCTCGGTTATGGCAATAGTCACATCAACCCACGCGTAGTTCCTCGAGTCGGCCTTTCTGACCCATGCCTTTCCGGGCTCGGCGCAGGCCACGATCGCAACCGAGGCGCCTTCGAAGCCGCCCCTTGTAAACACCTTGGAGAAGAGCTCTCCATGGTCCCTGCGCCTTACCACGATGAAGTGCCATGGCTGGCGGTTCGCCGCACTCTGCGCCCTCCTGAGGACGTCGAAGAGCCGCTTGAGCTTCTCGTCTTCTATTTCCTTGTCGAGGAACCGCCTTACGCTCCTGCGCCTTGTATACAGCTCGTAGAACCTCTTGAGATCCTCGTCCATCCCAAAACCTGGCTTGATTTTTTTCAGCAGCCGGTCCCCCATGGAACCGTGCAAGACCTATATGAGCGCCTCGGTGAACTCGCGGGCATGGAACTCCCTGAGGTCGTCAACGCCTTCACCCACGCCTATGAAGCGTATCGGTATCTTGAGCTCCCTCGCTATGGGTATGATTATACCCCCTTTTGCGGTCCCGTCGAGCTTGGTGATGACGATACCGGTAACGCCCACGGCCTCGTTGAAGAGCTTCGCCTGGTTGAGCGCATTCTGTCCGGTGGACCCGTCGACGACGAGGAGGTTCTCATGCGGCGCATCAGGCACCTCCCTGGATACCACCCTCTTTATCTTTTTCAGCTCCTCCATGAGGTTTACCTTGGTATGGAGCCTTCCCGCGGTATCCAATAGGACTATGTCCGTATTCCTCGATATAGCCGACCTTACGGCGTCGAAGGCCACCGCACCGGGGTCTCCGCCCTGGGAGTGCTTCACAACTGGACAGCCCACCCTCTGCCCCCATATCTCGAGCTGCTCTATGGCCGCGGACCTGAAGGTGTCGCCGGCCCCCAGGAGCACGCTCTTTCCCCGCGTGACGAACCTCGAGGCCAGCTTGCCTATCGTGGTGGTCTTGCCAACGCCGTTGACACCCAAGACCATTATAACGAAGGGCCTGGTGCCGTAAGGTATCTCAAGCGGAGCCTCGACATCCTTAAGAATGTCGTATACATAGTCGCTCAGGCGCTGACGCAGGCTCTCTTCGTCCCAGCGGAAGCCCTCCTTGAGCCGGTCGACGATCTCCATTGCGGTCGTAACACCCACATCCGCCCGGATGAGCGCCTCTTCAAGGCTCTCCATCGAGTCCTTCCGCGTGTTGTTGCCTATGACGGCCTGGATACCGCCCATTATGGCGTTATGTGTCCTGGCAAGCCTTGACTTGAGTCTGCTAAACGGCATCTTTCTTCACCCTGAATTCTGCACCCCGGAACGCATAGGGATACGGCTTGAGACAAGATTGAAGCCTCCCTGCAGCGGCTCCGGTGGCGGACAGGCGCTCGCGATGCATGTCCGACCGCTACGCGGAGCGGGCTTTTAGAATACCACATAAGTCCGCCGTTTTAAAGTGGTTTGTATCCCCCTAAAACAGATTTAGAGTTCAATGGGATATATAGAAAAACCCTCTTGGATAAGGGTTTAGGGTGATATAGAATATCACCTGCAAGGTTAAACCCACTACATCCAGGAGGGTCAAGGAGATGATACAACA
>WGEY01000013.1 GCA_015492495.1 Deltaproteobacteria bacterium
CCCCAGAAGTGTTCCTCGCCCCCCTTCCCACCGGTGCCGTCCTCCTTCAGTATCTTTATGGCATTGTTGAGCTCGAGATGGCTTCCAAGGAGCACCAGGAGGTCGCCGGCCTGCACCTTGAAGTCCCCGTTGGGGTTCATGACGGCCTTGCCCTTTCTTATGACCGCCATGACAGTGGCCCCGCCGGTTCTCCTCCTTATGTCGAGCTCACCGAGCGTCTTTCCGTCCGCGCGGCTGCCCCTTTCCACGTAATACGTGTCCATGACGCTCGTTTCGAGTATGGATGCAAGGCGGGCTAGCCTCTCGACACTCAGGGAGGGGCTCCGGAACATGGCGTAGCCCTCCTGGCGTACGAGGTCGATCTGGTTCTGTATGATGTTGCCGGGGACCCTGTACTCCTTGAGGACACGCGCGAATATCTCGACAGATGTCTCGAACTCTTCGGGGATGACCTGTGTCGCCCCGAGGCGATAAAGATCTTCCACCTCGTCCAGGTAATGCGTCCTGACGATAATCGAAATCGTGGGATTGAGGTCCCTCGACGCCTTGACCGCCCTCCTCGTCGCCACCGGGTCGGTTATGCCTACCACTATTACCCTGGCCTTTTCAACCCCCATCCTCTTCAGTATCTCCGGGTGGCTCGCATCGCCGAAGTACGCCTTGTGCCCCTCTTCCCTCGCACGCTGGACCCTCTCGACGTTTATGTCCACGACGAGATGCTCTATGCCGGTCTCCTTAAGCACCCTGGCGAGGTTCCGTCCGTTGAGCCCGTAGCCCACGATGATCACGTGATCGGTGAGGTGGGTATGAGGAACGGCCTCGCCGGTGGCCACCCTGGTTCCGAGGCGGCGGCCGAGGAAGTTGGCCACACCGGCCGACCAGTTGAAGATAAAGGGCGTAAGGGCCATGGTTATTATGGATACGGCGAGGATAAGCTGGTAGAGGTCATGCGGGAGGAACCCGAAGCCCTCGCCCATCTTGATGAGTATGAAGGAGAACTCCCCTATCTGGGCGAGGTTGAGCCCCACTATTATGGACAGGCGGAGCGGATATCTCAGTATACGGCCTGCCAGAACGAGGACAACGGTCTTTACGAGCAGTATGCCCATGGTGAGCAGGCACAGCAGCAACAGGTTCGAGATGAAGAAGTTGAGCTCGAGGAGCATCCCTATGGATACGAAGAAGAGCGAGCTGAAGGTGTCCTTGAACGGGAGGACCTCCGCCACTATCTGATGGGAATACTCTGATTCGGATATTACAAGCCCTGCGATGAACGCCCCCATGGCCAGCGACAGCCCCACCAGCGAGGAGGCCCAGGCCGTGCCCAGGCATACGAGCACGATGGTGAGGATGAAGATTTCCCTGTTTCTGAGCTTTACGACCTCGTTGAAGAGCCTCGGCACTATGTACGAGGTGGTGGCCATTATGGCGAATATAGCCAGCGCGGCTATGCCCAGGTCCCTTACCACCGAGGCGCCGGAAAGCCCGCCTTCCCCTGCAATGCCCTGTATGACCATGACCATCCAGACGATGCTGATGTCCTGGAAGAGCAGAATGCCAACCGAGAGGTTGCCGTGGGCGGAACGCAGGTCGCCCCGGTCGGCGAGCAGCTTGAAGACTATGGCCGAGGATGACATGGAAACAATGAAACCGAGAAGAAGCGCCACCTCGAAGGACTGTCCCGCAAGGGTCATGAAGAGCCAGACGAAAAGGGTCGTGAGCCCTATCTGGAGCCCCCCGCCCAGCATGACCTCGCGCTTTATGCCGAGCATTCTCTTTACCGAGAACTCCAGGCCGATGGTGAAGAGCAGAAGCACGATCCCTATATGGGCCAGCACCTCGACGGTCTCGGTCTCGGTCACGAGCCCGAATCCCTGCGGGCCGATGATCATTCCCGACACGAAGAAGCCCACGATAGTGGGAAGCCCGAGCCTCGCAAGGCCGATGCTCAGGGGAACGGAGATCCCCAGAAGGATCAACATGTCTCTCAGTAACGGGATGCTTTCCACCTGACAGGCTCCTCCGTAGCGGAAAGGTGCTTAATGAAACGCGGGAACAGAGACCTTTTTCAGAAGAAAAAACGACTAACCGAAGATCTCGGTCAGCGTTTCGAGGGTCTTTTCCTCGCACAGTATGTTGAGGTGATCCCCCTCGAGAACCTTGAAGCCGCTCTTGGGGATGAAGAACTCCTCACCCCGCTGCACGACCACCGGCAGGCAGTCCTCCGGAAGGTCAAGGTCGTCTATGTGTTTTCCTATGTGTTCCTTCTTGTGGATGATGGTGGTGAAGACCCTTATGGAGCCGCCGACGAGCGTCGATACCTCCAGCGCATGCAGCTTCCGGGCCATGTCGGCTATGTGCTTTGCCGTGGCCACCTTGGGGTTGATCACCTCCTGTATGCCGAGTGTGCGGCATACGTTGTTGAACTCCGGGTCATCGAGCCTCACGAGGACCCTTTTTACCCCGTACTCCATGGCGACGAGTGCGATTATTATGTTCTCATGGTCACCGTCGGTCAGTGACAGGACCATGTCGGCCTTGTCGACCTCCGCCTTCTCGAGCATGTCGGGCCTCGTTGCATCACCGCAGAGCACCATCACATCGAGCTCGTTCGCAAGCATCTCGCAGACGTCCTGGCTTTCATCGATGACGATGACGTCATGGCCGGCGTTCACGAGGCTTTCCGCCACGAGGCGCCCGATATCTCCTCCCCCGGCTATGATTACTCTCATGTTACGCTCCTTTTAGGGTTTGCGCAGCATCCTGCTGTTGGCCGCGGCTCCGAAGGAGTAACCCCAGACAAAGAGCGGCAGGAACTCGAGCCTCCCGGCCCACATCATGAGTATGAACAGCACCTTCAGCTGGACCGGAAGTTCGGGTGATACTATGCCCGATGAAAGCCCCACCGTGGACGCCGCCGATGTCACTTCGAATATGCTCTCCAAGGGTCCGTAGCCGTGCCATACCAGTATCAGGCCGGCTACGAAGATACAGACGAGGTAGAGTGTTATGACGTAGGATATGCCGACGAGCTCTTCCTTGGCTTCTTCGGAGACCCTGAGATGCGGCGGCAGCACCCTTTCCCTAGGATAGAGCCTGGAGGTGAGAAATCCAACGAGCCCCTTGTAGAGCTGAATGATGCGGTGAAGCTTGATTCCCCCGGCGGTCGAGCCCATCGATCCGCCGACGAGCATGGATACCACGAGCACCATCATGGCGGCCTCGGAGAGATCCGCCGGGACGTTGTGCAGGTAGAAACCGGTTGTTGTCTGCGCGGAGGCGGCCAGAAAGAGGCCGTTCAGCCATCGTCCCTTGCCGGTGAGCCCTGCGCCGGCGAGTACACCGGCTGCCGCTATCATGACGAGGAGCAGGCGTGTCTGCGGATTTTTTATCATGCCCAGCAAGGCGTCCTTCCATGTTTTGCTCGCCTTCCACACCCGGTAATGGCTGACGAAGTTCGTGGCACCGAGGACCATTATCACCAGGAACGGAACGAAGGCCCTTGCGCCGGGCAGTATCCCGGCGCTCCCGGTCCGGGAGGCGAAGCCGCCGGTAGATATGCCGGCGAGAGTGTAGCAGACGGCGTCAAAGGGTTTTATGCCGAAGATACTGAAGAGCAGGATGCCGAAGGCCGTAAACAGGAGATAGGTTATTATGATCACATGGAGGTGCTTGGCTATGCGTGGAGCGACCTTCTCCTTGCCGGTCTCCTTTAGGAGCGTCACTGCGGGTCTGCCAGAGATTATGAAGAGGCTCACCGTTATGGCCACGAAGCCGAGCCCGCCGAGCCACTGTTGCAACGCCCTTGAAAATAGCAGGGAGCGGGGGGCTGTTCCTACGTCGATCATGCTGAACCCGGTGGTCGTAAAGCCGCTCATGGCCTCGAACCAGGCGTCCATTAAAGAGAGGTCGCCGAAGAAGAAAAACGGTACGGCCCCCACAAGGCTTGCGATGAGAAAAGAAAGCGATGCTATGGAGGCTACCTCCGCGCCTGTTACGTCCTTCTCGGGGACCCTCCGCGAAAGGAACAGGCCCGCACCCGCCACAACAAGCCCGAAGACCGTATGAAAGACGAAGTGTCCCTCCCCGAGCAGTATGATGACCGCGGCATTGAGAAGCAAGGATCCGCCGAGTACGACAAGCACGCCCCCTATGTACTTGGATATAACCCTGTAGCGTATTACACTCACTCTTTGGGTTCTTTTGGCGCCTCTTTTTCAGGTTCGGTCGTTTCTTCCGGCGCTTCTTCGGTCCGGCCTTCTTCCGAGGGCTCTTCCTTCTCCCCGGCCTCCGCAGGCGCCTCTTCCGGGGCCGGCTGCTCCGAGGGCCTGGCTGCTATCCTTTTCTTGACCCGTTCAATCTCCTCCTCGATCTTCGCCGTCTCCTCCTCCACCTTCTTTATATCCTCGACGAGCTTCATCACCTCGGGCTTGGAGAGCGGATTCTCATAGGGTGGCTTCGCCAGGTCGTAGACGATGCCCCCCAGCTCGGTGAAGAGCTTTTCGGCCTTTTTGTGTGTTGTATAGGCCTTGTAGCGCAGCTTGCTCGTCTTTGCCACCTCCTCGCTCTTCTCTGCGGCAACCTTGGCCCCGCCCTTTACGGCCTCCCAGCCCTCATGGGCCGCCTTCTTGAGTTCCTCTCTGACTCTGTCCCAGAATGCCATCGCTCTCCTCCTTGTGTCTTTTTTTCTTATACATCGATAATATAGGTAGCCTATGTGTCTGTCAAGGTCTAAGAGGGGCCGTATGCGGCCTGGCATCTTCAGTGTGTCAGAGGCCGTACATACAGCCGGGAGCTTCGATAAAGGCTTTACAAGAAATGTGTTTGAAAGTATACTAAAGGAAACCCTGATTAATCCGTCATTGCGCAGCGAAGCAATGACGAGACAGGCAGTAAATCAGGGCTTCCTTAAATAATTATGGCTGAAATAATAGACGGAAAGGCTGTCGCCCGGGAGGTAAGGGAGGCGGTCAAGAACGAGGTGGAGAAGCTTGGCAGGGAGAGGGGGCTTGTCCCCGGGCTCTCCGTGGTGCTAGTCGGCGAGGACCCTGCCTCGCAGGTGTATGTGAGGAACAAGGGCAAGGCCTGCGAGAAGACGGGTATCCGCTCTGTGCAGCACACCCTGCCCGAAGACACCACGCAGGAGAGGCTCCTGGGGCTCATAGAGGAGCTGAACAACGACCCTTCGGTGCACGGTATCCTCGTGCAGCTGCCGCTCCCGCCGCATATAGACGAGCACTCCGTAATAGAGGCCATCTCTCCGGAAAAGGACGTGGACGGGTTCCATCCGTTCAACGTGGGAAGGCTCGTGGTGGGAAGGCCGGCCTTCAGGCCCTGTACGCCAGCCGGGATCATGAGGCTTTTGGACTCCACGGGCATCGACCTCACGGGCAAGGAGGCCGTGGTGGTGGGCAGGTCTAATATAGTCGGCAAGCCGGTGGCCTTCATGCTTCTTGAGCGCAACTCCACGGTCACCATATGTCACTCAAGGACAGAGGACCTGCCCGAAAAGATAGCCAGGGCGGACGTACTCATAGGGGCCGTTGGAAGGCCGGAGATGATAAAGGGCGAGTGGATAAAGCCCGGGGCCGTGGTGGTGGACGTGGGCATAAACCGTGTCCCTGAAAGGGGCCTCGTGGGTGATGTGGAGTTCGAGAGCGCAGCCAGAAGGGCTTCCTGGATAACGCCGGTGCCGGGCGGGGTAGGGCCCATGACGATAGCGATGCTCCTCCGGAATACGGTCGAAGCGGCAAAGAGGGCGGCCGACGGGTCGGGTGCATGATCATTACAAAGAAAAAGAGCGTGGATTCCGTACTCAAGAGCCTTGAAGGGGTCCGGGACAAAAGGATATATCTCTTCGGCTGCAACTCCTGCGCGGAGCAGTGCAAGACCGGCGGACCGCAGGAGCTTACGGAGATGGCCCGTACGCTCGAGGACAACGGCTTCGAGGTCATCGGCAGCTCGCTTGTCGACGAGACCTGCTATAACCAGCTCGTAAGGAGGGAGTTCCGCAGGAAGGAGGAGATCAGAAGGGCCGATGCGATAGTGGTGCTCGCCTGCGGAGCCGGGGTGAAGACCGTCGCATCCAATGCGGACGCATCCCAGCCGGTCTTTCCGGCACTCGACACGCTGTTCCTTGCAAGCGTGGAGAGGTACGGCAGGTTCTTCGAGGGGTGCTCTCTGTGCGGTGAGTGCGTACTTGACCGTACCGGCGGCATATGCCCGCACACCGAGTGTCCAAAGGGGCTGTTGAACGGCCCGTGCGGCGGGGTTGTCGGCGGTATGTGCGAGGTGGATACGTCAAACGAGTGCGCATGGGTGAGGATATTCAAGCGGCTTGAAAAGCAGAACAGGCTCGATGTGATGAAGAGGTTCTCGCCGCCCAAGGACCACTCCGGTTCGCTGCGTCCGAGAAACGTATGCCTTAGATGAGACCCCTCACGCCCCACCTTCCTTAGTGTGCAAAAGAAGACCCTTGTATCAGCACGCCCCCGTGATGCATGTTCAACGGGAAAGATGAACACGGCTTTTCTCTACTCCGAAAAGTTTTCCGACTTCTCCTATGGGGTCGATCACCCCATGAGGCCGTTGAGGCTAAGGCTCACTTACGAGCTCATCAGGGGCTGCGGGCTCTTAGACCTGCCCGGCGCCTCTGTTGTCCGGGCCAGAAGGGCCACGGACGAAGAGCTTCTTCTCTTTCACACACACGAATACATAAGGATATTAAAAGAGGCTGATTCCGGTGCCGTACCCGAAGGCGGGGCGGCCTTCGGGCTCGGTTACGGGGACAACCCGGCGTTCAGAGGGGTCTTCGAGTGGTCGAGTTACTCCGCCGGCGCATCTGTACAGGCCGCGGGGCTCGTTGCAGGCGGCAAGGCGGAGGTGGCCTTCAACATCGCAGGAGGGCTCCATCACGTGATGCCTGACAGGGCGAGCGGCTTCTGCTACCTGAATGATCCGGTGATAGCCATAAAGCACCTCACGGGCCTGGGTAAGCGGGTGGCCTACGTGGACATAGACGCACATCACGGCGACGGGGTTGAAGCGGCCTTCTACTCGACGGACACGGTCCTTACGGTCTCGCTGCACGAAAGCGGACATTACCTCTTCCCCGGCACGGGCTTCCCGCACAACATGGGAGAAGGCAGGGGCAGGGGGTACGCCGTAAACCTGCCTTTTCCGCCCGGAACCGGCGATACCGTCTTTCTGAGGGGCTTCGAGGAGATAGTGCCGCCCTTCATAGAGGCGTTCAGGCCCGATATACTCGTTACACAGCTCGGCGTCGATACATTCAGGACCGATCCCATAACGCACCTGAACCTTACGACAAACGGCTTCGAGGCGATGGTCGCAAGGTTCCGGTCCTTCGGCCTTCCATGGGTTGCACTGGGCGGGGGCGGCTACGACATGGACAATGTGAAGAGGGCGTGGACACTCGCCTGGGCTGTGATGAACGGTGCTGAGGTGCCGGAGGGTATCAGGGACGAACCACCGGAATCCAGCGTGGCGGAGGACGAAAGGTTGTGGAGCGTCGTGGAAGATGATGTAAGGTTCCTGAAAGAGGAGGTCTTGGAAATCGTCAAGGCTGAGTAAGGAAGGAGGGGCAGACGGGGTTGAACACGGCTGCATGCTGCTATGATGCGTTTTCAACCCCGTCTGCCGGGCGGAAGAAGCCTGGCTCCGATGAAGCCGAATTTATTAAATGTATCTGCCCTGCCCCCGGACCGGTCTGCGGGGCTTTAAAGAGGCAACGCCCCGTACCGGCGTATTGCATCTGATTATTTTATCGGAAGGCCCGGGAAAAACTTTAGAAGAATTTTTTTGACCGTGTCCGGACCTGCCGCGCAAGGCCGCAACAACACATATGTGTGTCATCACCCCGAGGCACATTACAAATACAGTGTTTATCGATGTTACAAAGTTATGCTATACTCTTAACAGTATATTTTATGGCGGTACAGAACACTACATATATGTATTGTACATCCTACCCAAACATGTATAGTCGGGTGCAACATGTGGCAAAGGGGGCGCAAGACATGAAAAAGATACGTCAAGGATTAGGGAGGAGGATCAGGCTTCTCAGGAAGTCGAACGGCCTTACCCAGGAGCAGTTGGCGGAGAGGGCCGGGCTGTGCTACAAGTATGTAGGCGAGATAGAGAGGGGCGAGGTGAACCCGAGCTTGAAGTCAATGGTGGCTGTGGCTACGGCGCTCGGCGTAAGGATTAACGATCTCTTCCCCTCTGAAAACGACATTTTTCCGAACTTCGCACCCAGGGATCTCAGGTTGATCAAGGAAGCCCTATCGCTTTTAAACTCCACCTTCTCCAAATTGTAAGAGCCTTGCGGGATACAGATTATTGGAACCGAGCGTGATCCAACCGCCCGGCGCCCCGCTTCCCGTATGCCCTTGAGCAGAAGCCTGTCGTTATCCCTTCCGCGTTTTCCTCAGCGGACATGACACGCCCCCAAGCAATCAGCACTTGACAATAAGGTTTTACAAACAGTATGCTTGAGGGCATGCTGTAAAAAGGGCGGCCGGGCTGCTCGAAGGTGCACGAGGAGCGTGTCCTGCTGCAACCTTGCGACTCTCCTGAGCATGGCGGGGGCATCGATTTGAAAAAAATAATCTTTCTTGCCCTTGGGGGTGCGGCGGGCACTGTACTGCGTTACTGGGTCTCCGGGTTCGTGCAGAGGTCGTACCGGGGCGGATTCCCTGTCGGCACCCTGGCGGTTAATATCGCCGGTTGCTTTCTGTTCGGGCTGGTCTGGTCGCTCGCCGAGGAGCGCCTTGTCGTAAGCGGGCAGTTGAGGGCCATGGTGCTGGTTGGCTTCATGGGTGCCTTCACCACGTTTTCGACCTTTGCCTTCGAGACGGGGGAGCTTCTGAGGGATGCGCAGTGGACGCTCGCCTCGTTCAACCTGCTGGCGCAGAACATATCGGGCATCATATTTCTCTACATAGGTCTTGCACTTGGACGTCTTCTTTAACGGGCGGGTGTGCTATGAAACTGCCGGCTGAGGCCGAACTTCTGAGGATATTTATCGGTGAAAACGATCGCCACGAGGGGCGGCCGCTCTACGAGGTCATAGTCGAAGAGGCCAGGCGCCGGGGGCTTGCCGGCGCCACGGTGTTGAGGGGAACGCTCGGCTTCGGGGCGCACAGCCGATTGCACACGGCCAAGATACTGCGCCTTTCGGAGGACCTGCCCATGGTGGTCGAGATCGTGGATGTGCCGGAGAAGATAGAATCCTTCCTTCCCCTCCTCGAGGACCTGATCGAGGAGGGTCTTGTAACCATCGAGACGGTCAGGGTGATCGCCTACAGGCACAACAAGGGGGCCGGTTAGAGGCACCGTTACTTGCAGTCGACTGAATATGATAATAGGCGTACCAAAGGAGATAAAGGACAACGAATACCGTGTGGCCCTCGTGCCCTCCGGTGTAAGGGCCCTGAAGGACCGGGGGCACCGCGTGCTGGTCCAAGAGGGGGCCGGGGCCGGCAGCGCCGTGCCGGACCGGGAGTTCGAGGAGGCGGGTGCCGAGATTGTGGCATCACCCGAAGAGGTCTTTTGCCGCTCGGATGTGATCATAAAGGTGAAGGAGCCGCAGCCGGAGGAGTACGCCTACCTCAAAGAAGGCCTCATCCTCTTTACATTCCTTCACCTCGCGACCAAAAAAAGGCTGGCGGAGGTTCTCATAGAAAAAAGGGTTGCGTCGATCGCCTATGAGACGGTCGAGGTGGACGGGGGCGGGCTTCCCATACTGAGGCCCATGAGCGAGGTCGCGGGCAAGCTCTCCGTGCAGATAGGGGCGCACTTCCTACTTAAGCCCAACTGGGGAAGGGGCGTGTTGCTCGGTGGGGTGCCGGGGGTCGAAAGGGGAATGATACTCATCCTCGGTGCCGGCACCGTTGGATTGAACGCCCTCAAGGTCGCCGTGGGGCTCGGAGCAGAGCCTTGCGTCATCGATGTAGACACCGACAGGTTCAGATACCTCGACGATATCTTCGGAGGCAAGGTGAAGACCCTTGCCTCCAACACCTACAACATAGAGAAGGCTGCCACGGCCTGCGACATACTGGTAGGAGCGGTCCATATCCCCGGCGCCAGAACCCCCGTCCTTGTGCCGGAAGAACTCGTCCGGCGCATGAAAAAGGGCAGCGTGATCGTCGACGTGGCCGTGGACCAGGGCGGCTGTGTGGAGACCATACGCCCCACGACCCACTCGCAGCCGGTGTATGAGGTCGCCGGGGTTCTGCACTACGGTGTATCCAACATCCCGGGCGCCGTCCCCAGGACCTCCACCTTCGCCCTGACCAACGTCACGCTCCCCTACCTTTTGAAGATCGCCGACCTCGGCTTTGAAGGGGCCGTCAAGGCCGAACCGGCCCTTGCAAGGGGCACAAACACCTTCGGCGGCAACCTCTGCCACAGGGCCGTTGCAGAAGCGCTCGCCATGGAATGCACACCACTTGAAGAGATCCTCTGACCCTTTGCTCACGAGCCTTTACTGAAGGGCCTCTGTTCCAATAACCCCGTGAAAATTCGGCGTTTTCTCCTTGACTCCGGAGGCTAAATAGGATAGTTTTACTATTTGATCGTCGAACTGCCGGCGGTTGTCCCTCAGCGGCCGAACGGGTATGGATTGAAGCCCCAGTTGCAGGGAATGCCTGCCTGTGCCGTGGTCACGGCAGGCAGGCGCCAGCTATGCATTTTCACCGCCGTACCTTTACATGACTTGACCGAGGAGATGATTCGTGAAAGCGAGGAGCCAGGAATATCAACAGCGCCTGAACAAGCTCAAGGCGCTCAGACAAAAAGGGGTGGACCCGTATCCGAACGACTTTAAGCCCGACTCTACGTGTGCGCTCTGTGTGGAGAAGTACGGCGGGCTCAAGGCGGAGGAGCTTGAAGGATCGACCGACAGGGTGTCCTTGGGCGGCAGGATAATGTCTTTGAGGAAGTTCGGCAGGGCCTCGTTTGCGCACATACAGGACAGGACCGGAAGGCTTCAGGTCTACTTCAAGAAGGACATCCTCGGCGAGGGTGCGTGGGAGCTTTTCAGGGAATGCGATATAGGCGATATAATAGGTGTTACGGGAAGACCGTTCAGAACAAGGACCGGTGAGCTTACCATAGAGGTGGACGGCCTGAGGCTCCTTGCAAAGGGGTTGAACCCCCTTCCTGAGAAGTGGCACGGGCTGAGGGACGTGGAGGCGAGGTACCGTCAAAGGTACGTGGACCTGATGGTGAACCCGGAGGTGAAGGATGTCTTCCGCAAGAGGACCGAGACGATACGGTTCATAAGGGAGTTCCTCGCCTCGAGGGACTTCATCGAGGTGGAGACCCCCATGATGCAGCTCATCCCAGGCGGTGCCGCGGCAAAGCCCTTCATAACGCACCACAACGCCCTCGATACGGACCTCTACCTGCGCATCGCTCCGGAGCTGTACCTTAAGAGGCTGGTCATCGGGGGCTTTGAGAGGGTCTTCGAGATAAACAAGAACTTCAGGAACGAGGGGATCTCGACCCAGCACAACCCTGAGTTCACCATGCTGGAGTTCTACCAGTCCTATGCCACCTACGAGGACCTTATGGATCTCACCGAGGAGATGATCACGGCGCTCGTGGAAAGGCTCCACGGTACGCTCAAGATCGAATACCAGGGGCAGACACTGGACTTCACCCCTCCCTGGACGAGGATCACGGTAAAGGACGCCATCCTCAAGTACGGCGACGCCGGCGAGGAGGTCTTCAGGGACCGGCAAGAGGCGCTCAAGGTGCTGAAAGGACTCGATCCCCAGGCACCCGACGGGCTGAGCCACGGCAAGATACTCGTCGAGATCTTTGAGCACGTGGCCGAGCCGAGGCTCATACAGCCGACCTTTGTTACCCATTATCCCATCGAGGTCTCTCCGCTCTCGAAGAGAAACGCACAGGATGAGGGCCTTGCAGACAGGTTTGAGCTGATGATCATGGGCAAGGAGATAGCCAACGCCTTCAGCGAGCTTAACGATCCCCTGGATCAGAGGGAGAGGTTCCTGGAGCAGGCCCGCGAGCGCGAGGCCGGTGATGAGGAGGCGCACCGCATGGACGAGGACTTCATCAGGGCGCTTGAGTACGGTATGCCGCCGACGGCCGGTGAAGGTATCGGCATAGACAGGCTGGTCATGATCCTTACGAACTCGCCTTCCATACGCGATGTGATACTCTTTCCGCTCTTGAGAGCGGAAAGGCAGGGGCAAGGCGGCTGACCCTGATGCGGAAAAAGCGTTGGAGGTCTTCCGGCGAGCGGACCGGGCCGGGGCTTGCTTCTCGCAGAGCCTGAACAGTCGTGTCCGAACAGGCCCCGTGTCCCGATGTCTCGAAGGCCGGAAGGGCTGGAAGAGGGGAACAGACAAACCACATGTCCTACGAATGGTTTATCGGTTTAAGGTATCTCAGGGCAAAGAGAAGACCGACCTTTATCTCGGTCATAACGTTCATATCGATACTGGGTATAACGGTAGGGGTTACGGCGCTGATCATAGTCCTGTCGGTCATGACGGGGTTTGAAGAGGACCTCAAGGAGAAGATACTCGGCATAAACGCACACATAGTCGTAACCGGGGCGGGAGGCGGCATAAAGGGCTACAACGAGGTGGCTTCACGCATAAGAGGGGTTGAGGGTGTCACAGGCGCCACCCCGTTCATATACAGGCAGGCCATGCTCTCCACCAGGAGGGGGGTTACCGGGGCCGTTGTAAGGGGGCTCGATGTCGATACCATAGGAGAGGTCACAGTATTGCCCCGTCGCATGAAGGCGGGAGGGTTGGAAGGGCTTACGCGGTCCTTCAGGGAGGCCTCGGACAAGGGGGAGCTGCCAGGCATAGTCGTCGGAGCGGAGCTTGCAAGGAGCCTCGGTGTCTGGCTCGGTGACGAGGTCAACGTCATCACGTCGCTTGGAGGTGGTGCGGCAATGGGCCCGGTGCCGAGGATGGCGCGCTTCAGGGTGGCCGGGATATTCGAGCTCGGCATGTACGACTACGACTCGAGCCTGGCATTCATATCCATAGAGAACGCACAGAGCTTCTTCAGGCTCGGGGACACCGCAACAGGCATAGAGGTGAAGATAGAGGATATATACAAGGCGGACAAGATCAAGAAGAAGATACAGTCCGCCCTCGGGCTTCCCTATCTTGCAAGGACATGGATGGAGATGAACAGGAACCTCTTTTCGGCCCTCAAGCTCGAGAAGGTCGCCATGTTCATAATACTGATGCTCATAGTCGCGGTCGCGGCGCTTAACATAATAAGCACGCTTATTATGGTGGTGATGCAGAAGGGAAAGGAGATCGCAATCCTCAAGGGCCTCGGGGCGACCTCGGCCTCGATCATGAAGATATTCATGATAGAGGGGTTTGTCATAGGGCTTGTGGGAACCTTCTTCGGCACACTGATAGGGGTGGTCTGCGCGCTGAACCTCGAAGGGTTGGTGGGGTTCATCGAAAGGGTCTTCCACTTCAAGATCCTTCCACCGAGCGTCTATTACATCGACAGGCTCCCGTCGAGGGTGGAGCCGGCCTTCGTCCTCGTCATCGTGCTCGTCTCCATAGGTATAAGCTTCCTGGCGACCATCTACCCCTCTTGGAAGGCGTCCCGGTTAGACCCTGTGGAGGGGCTGAGGTATGAGTGAGCCCGTGCGAGGTTGGCGTTGAACGGCGTGCAGCCGCAGGGAAGGCTGATGGACTAAAGCTGGTGCGCGTCTCGTCGGTGCCGCGGTGACGAGATTCGAAGCATCCTGTAACAGGCTCGGGGAGTCTTCTCATGTAAGTGATTACAGAGCAGGCGCCGCGGCTGCAGGGAACGCACTCGCGATGTATGTTCAACGGATATGGCACACATAAGGGTAAAGGGAGTTCACAAGACTTACGGACAAGGGGAAAACGCCGTAGATGTACTTAACGGGATCGACCTTGAAATAGACAGGGGAGAGACGCTGGCGATTCTCGGCGCCTCGGGGGTCGGCAAGTCCACGCTCCTCAACATCATAGGGGCGCTCGATCGCCCCACAAGGGGTGAGGTCTTTTATAAGGACGAGCCCATATTCAACATGGACGACAGGAGGCTCGCCGCGTTCAGAAACAGGACCATAGGCTTTGTCTTCCAGTTCCACCACCTTCTACCGGAGTTCACGGCCGTGGAGAACGTCATGCTCCCGGCGCTCATCGGGGGCGGTGATTACACCGAGGCCAGAAAAAGGAGCGAGGACCTTCTGAGGGAGGTGGGGCTCGGTGGAAGGCTGGGGCACAAGCCAGGGGAGCTTTCGGGCGGCGAACAGCAGCGGTGCGCGATAGTGCGCGCCCTCATCCAGACCCCTGAGGTCATACTCGCGGACGAGCCCACGGGGAACCTCGATACGAAGACCGGTGACGAGGTCTTCGAGCTTCTTTTGAGGTTCAACAGGGAAAAGAATATATCCCTCGTCGTTGTGACGCACAACGAAAGGCTTGCGGCAAGGCTCGGAGGGAGGATCACCATGGTGGACGGCAGGATCGCGGAACAGTAAAAACATACAGAAAGTTTAAGGGGGCACATCAACGGTTGAGGCTCATCCGGGTACTTTTCGTTATCATAGCTTTGGTGATCGTGTTTTCCGGTACAGCAGCCGCGGAACGTACCGGCCCGAGGGTACTTATTCTTCCATTTGACATCCACTCCGGGGTCGACATCTCGGCTGAAAGAAGGGATCTGATGGAGACCATCGCCTCGTCGCTCTACGACCAGGGGGCCGAGATAGTCGGCGTTGAGCGCGTAAAGGAGCTCTTTGTGGAAGAAGGTGTACGGAGCTTCGACGAGAAGACCGCGATGGAGCTCTCCGGGAAGGTGAAGGCCGACTTCGCCGTGCTTGGTTCGATAACGCTACTTGAAAGCATCTATTCGGCGGACTGGCGCATACTGGACATAAAGGGATCGAGGCTCCTCAGGTTCTACCACAAGGAGGCCTCTTCAGCCGGGGAGCTTGCAAAGAAGGTGAAGGATACGACCGCTTCCATGTACAAGAGGATGCTCATGGGCGCCGGGTTGAAGCCCCACGTAAGTACCGGGGTCGTTGCGCAGGTACTCATCGAGGGTAACAGAAGGATAGATTCCGAGGCCGTCTCAAGGAAGCTCAGGACCAGGGCCGGGCACCCCTTTTCAGCCGAAGACATCAAAGAGGACATACACACGGTTTACGGCATGGGCTACTTCGATGACGTCATGGTGGACCTCTCTGAGACGAAGGACGGCAAGGTGGTGACCTTCATCGTAAGGGAGAAGCCCTTTGTAAAGACCGTGAACATAAAGGGCAACAAGAACATAAACGAAGAGAGGATCAGGGAGGTTCTCACGCTCAAGACCAATACCATACTCGACCGTATCGTTGTAAAGGAAGACGCCGAGAGGATCAGGGGGCTCTACATCCAGGACGGTTATTACCTCGCGGATGTCAGGGGTGAGGTGAAGGTCGAGGGGCTCGATGCCACGGTGACCTTCCGCATCGACGAGGGGGAGAAGGTCAAGGTGAGGAGGATAACGATCATCGGGAACAAGGCCTTCTCGGACAGGAGGCTCAAGGGGCTCATGAACACGAAGGAGACCGACCTGCTCTCTTTTGTCACCGGCTCCGGGAGCTTCAACGAGTATGTCTTTGAAAACGACCTCGCCCTCATCATGAAGCATTACTTCGACAACGGCTACATAAAGGCGGACATACTCGACCGCAAGGTGCTTTTGAGCGAAGACAAGCGATGGTTTTACATAACGATAGCCGTCTTTGAAGGGGAACGGTTCAGGGTGGGCAGTATCGATATCGAGGGGGAACTCATCGCCGGCAAGGAGGAGCTCCTGAAGGCACTCAGGATTGGTACAGGCCAGATCTTCAACAGGAGCAAGCTTCGCAAGGGGATCGACGCCCTGACCGAGATATACGGTGACAAGGGATTCGCCAACGCGGAGTTCGATCCCGTAACCAGGATAAACGACGATAAGAAAACGATCGACATAGTCATACGGGTGACCAAGAACGAACCGGTTTATATCGAAAGGATCGGTATAACCGGCAACGTGCGCACGAGGGACAAGGTCATAAGAAGGGAGCTGGAGTTCGCCGAAGGGGAGCTCTTTTCTTTCTCCGGGCTTAAAAAGAGCAGAAACAACCTGAGAAGGCTCGGGTACTTTGAGTCAGTGGACATAGAGAAGAGCGCCGGCAGCGCGCCGAACAAGGTGAAGCTCGATGTGAACGTAACGGAAAGGCCCACCGGTGCGGTCACCTTCGGCATGGGCTATAGCACGGTGGACAAGGTCATAGCCACCGCCTCGGTATCCCAGTCGAACCTCATGGGCACGGGGATAAAGCTCGACATGTCGGGTACCATAAGCTCAAAGAGTTCCAATTATGTATTCAGCTTCACCCAGCCCTGGCTCTTTGACAGGCCGCTTTCCGCCGGGGTGGACCTCTTCAACACAACGAGGGTGTACCCCGACTTCTCCATGGACAAGAAGGGCTTCAACCTGCGGTTCGGCTTTCCCCTGTACAAGAGGACGACGCGCGCCTACCTTACATACAGGTACGAAAATGTCTATGTCACCGACGTGGCTGGCACGGCGTCGAGCACCATAAAGGATCAGGAGGGAAAGAGCACGGTTAGCAGCGTAAGAGCGCTCATACGACACGACACCCGTGACGACATATTCTTCCCCACCGAGGGTGAGACCCTGTCGTTCTCCACCGAGGTGGCGGGAGGCTGGCTCGGCGGTAACACAAGCTACGTCAAACACGAGGGCAGCGCCACAAAGTACTTCCCCATGCCTTGGGAGACCACACTTTCCATAAGGGGCTCGTTCGGCTTCGTATACAGCTTCGGCGGAAAGGACGTCCCTGTGTACGAAAGGTACTTTCTCGGAGGCATAAACTCCCTCAGGGGCTTTGAAACGCGTACCGTGGGTCCGAAGGATCCGTCAACAGGCGAGATCATAGGCGGAGAGAGCATGGTGACGATCAATACCGAGTACATCTTCCCGCTCTTTCCCCAGGAGCGAATAAAGGGGGTCGTCTTCTTCGACGTGGGCAATGCCTTTGAGAGCGCAATAGACCCCGGAGACCTCAGAAAGGGTGCCGGTGTGGGCATACGCTGGTTCTCGCCCATCGGCCCCTTGAGGATCGAGTGGGGGTACAACCTGGATAGGAAGGACGACGAGAAGCAGTCTGTATGGGAGTTCACCATGGGCGGTATGTTCTAAGCCGCCGGCTGTCCTGCGGAATACTTGGAGAACCGCTTCGGGGGCCGGGTTGTTGAAAGGAGCATCCTGGCCGGAAGGGTGTGAGAAGCGCACTTCTCCGGCCGGCCTTTAGGCCGGGCATCAGGGAATGCTCGGTCCAGTACAAAAAAAAAAGGAGCCAAAGAAGATGAAGAAGGTTTTTGCTGTCACACTCCTGGCCTTGTTCGCATTCATCGCCCAGGCATCCGCCGCGGAGCTCAGGATCGCCTACGCAAACCTGCAGCGGGCCCTGAACGAATGCGAGGCCGGGATAAGGGCAAAGGAAGAATTGAAGAAGGAGGCGCAGAAGCTCGAGGCCGAGCTTGCCGCAAAGCAGGAAGAGCTTAAGAAGCTTAAAGAGGAGATAGACAAGAAGGGCTCGGTCTGGAACAAGGAGACGAGGGAGGCCAAGCAAAGGGAGTTCCAGATAAAGAGCCAGGAGTTGCAGAAAGAATTCATGCGCTACAGCGACGAGCTCAACAAGAAGAGGTCCCGCAGGGAAGGCGAGATCATAAGGGAACTCAAGAAGGTCATAAAGGAGATAGCTGAGAAAGAGGGCTATTCGTACGTCTTCGAATCCTCCCTCGGCGGGCTCTTGTATGCGCCCGATGAAGCGGATATAACCGACGAGGTGATAAAGGCGTATAACGCCAGGGTAAAGCGCTGAGGCGGAAACGCCCGGAGGAGCTTACGACACCTGTTCAAATAATGGACCGTGAAAAGACGCTCGAAGAGATAGCCGACGTGGTCGGCGGAAGGGTGATCGGGGACGGCTCGGTGAAGGTAAGGTCGGTCGCCGGCATAGAGGATGCCTCGGAGGGTGACATTACCTTTGTCTCGAATCCCCGGTACCTCAAGTACCTCCCTGAGACGGCCGCTTCGGCCGTTATCGTGGCCGAAGGCACTGATGCGGCCTGTGGAAAGAACCTTTTGGTGGTCAAAGACCCCTACCTCGCATTTGCGGCCGTCCTCGAGGTGCTGAAGCCTGTCCGGCTACCGGAACGCGCCATCCACCCCAAGGCCGAGATTCACCCCCGGGCCCGGGTGGGGAGGAACGTCGCCATCCAGGCATATGCGGTGGTCGAAGAGGGGGCCAGGGTCTCGGACGGGGTGGTCATCTTCCCCGGGGTCTATGTGGGGCCTGACGTGGAGATAGGAGAAGACTCCATAATCTATGCGAACGTTTCCATAAGAGAGTCGACGAGGATAGGAAAAAGGGTCATAATCCACTGTAACTCCGTCATAGGCAGCGACGGCTTCGGCTACGCGAGGGAGGGTGAAAGACACAGAAAGATACCCCAGACCGGCATTGTAAGGATCGAGGACGACGTCGAGATAGGGGCCTCGGTCACCATAGACAGGGCGACCATGGGCGAGACGGTGATAGGCAGGGGCACGAAGATAGACAACCTCGTTCAGATCGCCCACAATGTACGGATCGGCGAAGATTCCATCATAGTCGCACAGGTTGGTGTCTCAGGCTCCACGACGATCGGCAGCCGCGTTACACTGGCCGGACAGACCGGTGTGGCCGGACACATAAGCATAGCCGACGATTGCGTGGTGGGGGCCAAGTCCGGGGTCACAAACGACATCAGGAAAAAGGGCGTGTATACGGGTTATCCAGTAATACCGCATGCGGAATGGCTCAGGGCGCAGGGGGTCTTCGCCAGGCTGCCGGAGATAAGGAAGAGGCTCCTGGAGCTGGAAAGAAGGCTCGATGAGATAGAGAAGACAAAGGGCGGTTGATCTTGCAACCTTCAAAATATACTC
This sequence comes from Deltaproteobacteria bacterium, assembly GCA_015492495.1. Lineage (GTDB taxonomy): Bacteria > Desulfobacterota > GWC2-55-46 > GWC2-55-46 > DRQE01 > S146-62. Next base: position 19,057 of record WGEY01000013.1, read on the forward strand.
GGCTCTACCCGAAGGTCCTTAAAAAAGGAGGGAAGTCATGGCAGGCAACAACCCCGACACCACGGACAAGGCGATTGACATCAATGAAATACTGAGGATACTGCCCCACAGGTACCCCTTTCTCCTCATAGACAGGGTCGTTGAGCTGGAGGAGGGCAAGTACGCCAAGGGGATCAAGAACGTCACGATAAACGAACCGTTTTTTAAGGGGCACTTCCCGGGCCACCCTATAATGCCCGGTGTACTGATAGTCGAGGCCATGGCCCAGGTCGGCGGCATACTGGCCTTCAAGAGCGCAAATGTTACGAACAAGGCCGTCTACTTCATGGGGATAGACAAGGCCCGCTTCAGACGACCGGTGCTCCCCGGGGACAGGCTCGTGCTTACGCTGGAGGTTCAGAAGACCAGGGGATCGGTGTGGATGTTCAAGGGGCTGGCGCATGTGGACGACAAGCTCGCCGCAGAGGCCGAGCTCATGGCTACGATAGTAGACAAATAGGACGGAAAGGCAGCTTATTTATGAGTGAAGAGGCAAAGAAAAAGACACCGGAGGTCAGGATAGACCCCACAGCCATTGTGCATCCTTCGGCCGAACTGGATATCGGCGTGGAGATAGGCCCCTACTCCATAGTAGGGGAGGGGGTGAGGATAGGAAAGAACACCTGGGTGGGACCGCATGTGGTGATCGGCGAGAGGACCACGATAGGACGGGACTCCCGGGTATACCAGTTCGCCTCGGTGGGCGCCCCGCCGCAGGATCTGGCGTACAAGGGTGAGGAGACCGAGACTATCATAGGCGACGGGAATATCATCAGGGAGTTCGTTACCATCCACAGGGGGACCCTGAAGGACAAGGGAAGGACCATTTGCGGTGACAACAACCTGTTCATGAACTACGTCCATGTCGCCCACGACTGCACCGTAGGCAACAACGTCATAATGGCCAACGCCGCCACCCTCGCAGGACATGTGACCATAGAGGACCATGCCATAGTGGGCGGACTCGTTGCCGTGCACCAGCACGTGAGGATAGGTGCGTACTGCATAATAGGGGGGGCATCGGCCGTGAGCAAGGACATACCCCCTTACGTCATGGCCGTCGGCAACCGGGCGCACCTTTACGGGCTGAACAGGGTGGGGCTCAGGAGACACGGCTTTTCACGCGAAGAGGTGGAGGAGATTAAGAAGGCCTACCACATACTCTTCAAGTCCTCCCTGCGGCTCAGGGAGGCTGTGGAAAGGCTCAGGCGTGAACTGCCCGGTTCCAGGCATGCCGTAAGGTTCATCGAATTCATCGAGAGGTCGAAAAGGGGGATAGCGAGGGAGAGGGCGGCAAAGAGATACGACCAGCCCGAGAACTGATATGCCCGGTATGCCGTGAAGGCGGTTCAAAGAGAGTATACAATGGTGGTATAATAAAGAATCATCGGAGCGGCTTGTGTGTTGAGGCTGCGGGCCTGACCGGGGAGATGCGCCACTCCCCTCCTCCAACCGGAATCGAGCGGCTTGTAGGTGCTTCGGGGTGTGGCCGGGGGGAAATGCTTCCATGAAAAAGGCGTGCATAGAGGTTACGGAACACCTTGCAGCGCTCCTTTGTGACGGGCAGTGGAAAGATGAACAAGATAAGAGCAGGTGTTGTGGGTGCAGGGTACCTCGGCAGGTTCCATGCACAGAAGTATGCTGAAATCGATGCGGCCGAGCTGGTGGGCGTGGTTGACATCGACAGGGGGCGCGCCGAGGATGTGGCCCGCCTTGCGTGTACGACCCCGTACACGGACTACGAGGAGCTCTTCGGCAAGGTGGACGCGGTGAGTGTCGTCACCCCAACGGAGACGCACTGCGAGATAGGACTGGCCTTTCTTTCGAAGGGTATAGACGTCCTCATAGAGAAGCCCATGGCCGTAACCACGGCCGAGGCCGAGGCACTGATAAAGGAGGCCGAGGACAAGGGGGCCGTATTGCAGGTAGGGCACCTCGAAAGGTTCAATCCCGCCGTGGTCGCGCTCGAAGGCAAGCTTACAAACCCCATGTTCATCGAGTCGCACAGGCTGTCGCCCTTTCCAAACAGGGCCACGGATGTGGACGTGGTGCTCGATGTCATGATTCATGACATCGATATAATACTCAACCTCGTCGACTCGGAGGTGGAGAGCGTGGATGCCGTGGGGGTACCCATCATATCGAACAAGGTTGATATTGCGAATGCGCGGATGAGGTTCAAAAACGGCTGTGTGGCCAATGTCACGGCAAGCCGCGTTTCAAAGGAGAGCCTCAGGCGTACTAGGATCTTTCAACCCGACGCCTACATAGCGATCGACTACGCGGCGCAATGCATCTCGATCTCCAGGCTCGTCCGCGGCGGGGACACACCTTATCCCGCGATAAACGAAGAGAGGCTCGAGATAGAAAGAAGGGATTCGCTCAAGGACGAAATAAGGTCGTTCCTCGAATGCTCTGTTACAAGGACGCCGCCCCTTGTAACTGGCAGGGACGGTAAAAGGGCCTTGGAGGTCGCGGCAAGGATACAGGCCGCAACAAAAAGTTCGCTTGAGGCACTCCGCGGCTCTGCGAAGGTGGACACAACCGCCGGCATAAAAGACGTATCCGTATAGGAAAGGGGTGTCCGGGGCTTTTCTTATGCACCTTACGCCCTCATCCGGCATTGAGCGCCGTCCCGTTATTCTATGGTTAAGAACATACTGATGATAAGCGGTGAGGCCTCGGGAGACCTCCACGGTAGTTCGCTCATAAAGGCCCTGAAACGGATTGCCCCTTCGGTCAGTGTAAAGGGCATGGGCGGAAGGAGGATGAGGGAGGCCGGGCTTGAGGGGATCGATTCGACAAAGCTTTCGGTCGTCGGCATTGTAGAGGTTTTCACGAGGTTCTCCGACATACTGCACGCCTTCTCAGAGCTGAAGAATCTCCTCTGCAGGGAGAGCTTCGACTGCGTGGTGCTCATAGACTATCCGGACTTCAACCTCAGGTTCGCAAAGGTGGCAAAAAAGAAGGGCGTGCCGGTGGTGTATTACATAAGCCCGCAGGTGTGGGCCTGGAGAAGGAACAGAATATACAAGATAGCAAAACTCGTCGATAAGATGCTTGTGGTATTCCCCTTCGAGGAGCCGCTGTACAGGAAGGTCGGGGTGGATGTCGAATACGTGGGGCATCCGCTTGTAGGCGAAGCGGTCTGCAACAAGACGAAGGAGGAGGCAAGGGGCGCCCTCGGTGTGCCGGCGGGAAGGACTGTGGTGGCCGTACTGCCCGGAAGCAGGGTCGAGGAGATACGGCGCCATCTCGACCCCATGGTCCGGGGGGTCGAACTCTTTCAGAAGGAGGCCGGGGCCCCGGTGGAGGTGTTGCTGCCCGCGGCAGAGGGCGTGGAAAGGGCCTTTTTGGACGAGCTCATAAGGGAGTGTCCCCTCGAAGTGAGGATCATCCGGCGGAACACCTACACGGCGCTGAGGGCTGCTGACGCAGCGGTGGTCGCCTCGGGTACCGCCACGCTCGAGACGGCCCTCATGGGCACGCCGATGGTCATAGTCTACAGGGTCTCTCCCCTCTCTTATCTGATTGGAAGGCTTCTCATAGGGGTGGACAATATCGGACTGCCCAACATCGTCTGCGGAAGAAGGATAGTGCCGGAACTCATACAGAACGAGGTGACCCCTGAAAACATTGCTCGGGAGCTTTCGGGCATCCTGAGAGATCCGGAAAGACGCAGGACCATGGAAGAGGGGTACAAAGAGGTAAGGGGTAAGCTTAGGGGGCTTTCCGCGCCGGAAAGGGCCGCGGCGGCCGTCTGCAACCTCGTATGTGGATCCGTTGCTGAATCGACCGCCTCGTAGCAGAGTGCGGGTAATGTGGTCGCACCGATTCCGGGCGGGCCGCTGGCGGTTTTTCGCTGACCGGATCCGCTTTGCGGAAGAGGGGTCGTAGCTCATGAATATATATCTTAGACTGCTTAAGTATCTGCGTCCGTACTGGTCGAGGCTTGCGGCCGCCGTTGTGTGCATGGTCTTCTTTGCCTTGACCAACGGGGCCCTGGCGTATCTTCTCGGGCCGGCCATAAAGATGCTCTTTACGAGTGACTCCAAGGAGGGCGTAAGCGTCATCCCGTTTGACCTGGTCACCATACCGCCGGACAAGATGTCATTTGCGGTGCCGCTTGCGATAATCGTCATAGCGGTCGTAAAGGGGCTTTCCTCCTACGGCAATACGTATTACATGGGTTATGTGGGGCAGAAGGTGATCTCCGACCTGAGGAGGGATCTGTACGGGCACATACTGAGGCTGCCGCTTGGTTACTTCACCTCGAACCCCACCGGCAGCCTGACTTCGAGGCTTACAAGCGACGTAAACATGCTCCAGAAGACCACCGCCGCCGCGCTTACCAATGCGCTCAAGCAGCTTTTCAGCCTTCTTGTGCTCGTCGGGATAATAGTGGGCATGGACTGGAAGCTCGCTGTTATCGCCTTCGTAGTCTTTCCCGTGGCCGTGTATCCGGCGCTCAGGCTCGGACGCAAGATGAAGAGCGTCTCGAAGAAGGGCCAGGCGACCATGGGGGCCATGACATCGCTTCTGCACGAGGCCATCTCCGGCGTGAGGATAGTAAAGGCGTTCTCAATGGAGGATTATGAGTCCGGCAGGTTCAACGACGAGAACAGAAGGTTCACGCGCCAGATGATCAAAACGGTAAAGGTCCGCGGCATATCCACCCCGCTCATGGAGACACTCGGCGCCGTGGGATTCGCCCTGACCATCTGGTATGCATCGTACAGGATCTCGCACGGCACCCTGAAGCCCGAGTCGTTCATCTCCTTCTTCGCAGCGGTGGTCATGCTCTATCAGCCTATAAAGGCGTTGAACGGCGTGCACCTAAACATACAGCAGGGCCTTGCCTCGGCCATGAGGATCTTCGAGGTCATGGATACCCCGGTCGAACCGGTCGGATGCGAGGGGGCCGGAGCAAAGAAGACGCTCAAGGGGCTCAACGACTCCATAGAGTTCAGGGACGTTCACTTCAGTTACGGCAAAGAAGAGGTCATAAAGGGCATAACGTTAAAGGTCAGGAAGGGAGAGAAGATCGCCATCGTGGGTTCCAGCGGCGCGGGCAAGACCACCTTCGTCAACCTCATTCCGAGGTTCTATGATGTAACCAGGGGACAGATCCTCATAGACGGAACCGACATAAGGGAGCTTTCCCTCGAGTCACTCCGCAGCCAGATAGCCATAGTCTCGCAGGATGTCATACTCTTCAATGATACCGTAAGAAACAACATCGCCTACGGCGAGCCCGGAAAGAGCCTCGAGGAGACAAAGGCCGCGGCCCTTGCCGCCAATGCGCACAGCTTCATAACGCGGCTTCCGCAGGGTTATGACACTCTCATAGGAGAAGGCGGGGTTAGGCTTTCCGGCGGGGAGAGGCAACGCCTTTCCATAGCAAGGGCCATACTCAAGAACGCGCCCATTCTCATAATGGACGAAGCGACCTCATCGCTTGACACCGAATCCGAGTACGAGGTGCAGAAGGGGCTCGACAACCTTATGAAGGGCCGTACCAGCTTCGTCATAGCCCACAGGCTCTCCACGGTCAAGAACGCCGACAGGATAGTAGTCCTTTCAGACGGCGCCGTAGTGGAGTGCGGCACGCACGAGGAGCTCATAGGCCGCGGCGGCGAGTATTTACGCCTCTACAACATGCAGTTCCAGGGCATGGAGGAAGGGATCGCCTGAGACACAGCGGATGAAGAAAAGGATACTCGACAGGATTACGGTTGCTCTTCTGCCACGCCTTGCCCGGTGGATGATCAGGTTCCTCGCGCTCTCGATGCGGTTCACCTACGTAAACTTCGATTCGTACCGTAAAAGGCTCGACAAGGGGGGCCAGATCATCCTGGCCTTCTGGCACGGAAGGCTTTTGATGATGCCCTATTCATACCCCGGCAGGGGGATCACCGTTCTGGTGAGCCAGCATCGCGACGGGGAGCTGATCGCAAGGACCGTAAAGGGCTTCGGCATAGAGAGCGTCAGGGGTTCCTCGACGCGGGGATGGTTCGGCGGCATAAAGGGGCTCCTTAAGTCCGTAAGGAGCGGACGCGACATAGCGATAACACCGGACGGGCCGCAGGGGCCGAGGTACAAGGCGCAGATGGGTACGATACAGCTGGCCGCAACGACCGGCCTTCCCATTTACCCCATGGCCTTCGGCGCATCTAAAAAAAAACCCTTAAGAGCTGGGATGCCTTCATCATACCGTATCCCTTTTCAAGGGGGGTTTTCATATGCGGCGAACCCCTGACGATCGACAAGGGCGCGGACGAACGGGAGAGGGAAGAGGCGAGGCTCGAGCTGGAGAAAAGGCTAAACGAGTTGACCCGGCGGGCGGATGATTTTTTCAAGGGAGAGGCATCCCGTAGGCGTAATCCGTGATGTGCGGTGTGCGAAGCTACACAGCCAAGGCATGTAACGCAGGATGCCGCGGCCGAGACGCTCTGTGCCATCGAGCGGCGGACGGCTCCCGGGCGTGCGGTCCTTTTGAACGGCCCTGCAGAAAAGTATATGATGTACGTCATCTATGACATTATCCTTCACCTCTCCATCCTCGCCCTGACTCCATACTTCCTGATAAAGATGCTCTCTGCGGGTAAATACCGCAGCGGTATACCCGAGAGGTTCGGCATCATCAAGGACGGAAAGCTGAAGGCCGTCAGTGGGGGGAGGGTCGCCTGGTTCCATGCCGTGAGCGTGGGTGAGACCAAGGCCGTCCTGCCGCTTGTAAAGGCGTTTCGGGAGAAGAACCCCGGCACGAAGATAGTATTTTCGACCGTTACGAAGACCGGCCACAGGGTGGCGAAGAAGGAGGGCGCGCTCCTGATAGACACGCTCATCTACTTTCCCCTGGACCTTTCGTGGATTGCAAGGAGTGTGGTAAGGCGATTGAACCCCTGCGTGTTCATCGTCGTTGAAAAGGAGCTCTGGCCGAACCTCATCCGCCACCTCAGGGGCCGCTCCATACCGGTTGTCGTTGTGAACGGCACACTCTCGGAGAGGTCGTTCGAAAGGTACAGGAGGTTCTCCTTCCTCTTTGGGAAGATGTTCCGCTCTCTCAGCGCCTTCTGTGCGCGCACCGGGGAGGACGCAAAAAAGGCCCTCGCACTAGGGGCCGAACGCAGGAGGGTCGTTGTCACCGGGAACCTCAAGTTCGACATGGAGCCGAGGCCGCTGGATGCAGCCGAAAGGGAGCTCCTCGTAAGGTCGCTCGGTATAGGACCAGAGGATCGGGTGATCGTGGCGGGGAGCACGCATTCCGGAGAAGAGAAGGTCCTTCTCGATGCTTTCAAGCGACTAAAGGGAGAGTTCAAGCGGTTGAAAATAGTCCTAGCGCCGCGACATCCCGAAAGGTTCGACGAGGTCGAATCCATCGTCAGGGCCTCGGGCCTCCCGTACATAAGGCGCAGCCGTGGGGCTAAGGACAGCGGGCACGACGTGGTCATTCTCGATACCATAGGCGAGCTCGGCATGGTCTACAGCCTCGCCACAGCGGCATTCGTAGGAGGCACCCTCGTCGACACAGGCGGACACAACCTTTTCGAACCCGCGCTTTACGGCAAGCCCGTACTCTACGGACCCTACCTGAGAGACTACCTCTACATGGCCGAGATACTCGAGAAGGAAGGGGCGTCGTTCAGGGTAAAGGAGGGGGATCTGGCCTGCCGCCTAAAAACGCTACTTAAAGACCATGGGCTGCGGGCTGAGATGGGCAGGGCCGCGGCCCGGGTCGTGGAGTCCAACAGGGGGGCGACCGCAAGAACCCTCGATGTGATCGAAGCCGTCACAGCGGGTAGAACACCCGCCGCGGCGGAAGGCGCAGGGTAGGTTATGCAGACCATCAGGGAAAACATAGAGCAGGGCCTTGGTGAAAAGAGGATAGGCCCCTTTGCGCACGCCCTTCTCTATGCGCTTTCGCTTGCATACGGCGCTGGGGTAAGGGCGAGGGCCGCTCTCTACCATACCGGCATCATCAGGTCGAAAAAGCTCCCCTGCAAGGTCATATCCGTCGGGAATATAACGGTCGGCGGAAGCGGCAAGACCCCCATGGTGGTGCATATCGCCGAACGCCTAAGTGAGACGGGGCTTAGGGTCCTGGTGCTGAGCAGGGGATATAAGCGGAACGGAAGCGGAACAGAGGTCGTCGCCGACGGCGAGAAGGTACTGCTCGACCCTCGCAGGGCCGGTGACGAGCCCTACCTCATGGCCACGAGGCTTGACGGCGTACCCGTCATGGTGGGTACCGACAGGGTCGAGGCCGGGTTGTGCGGCATAGAGAGGTTCTCACCTGACGTGATAATCCTTGATGACGCCTTCCAGCATCTGCGGATAAAGAGGGACCTCGATATAATGCTTGTTGACTCCAGGAAGGGCTTTGGAAGCGGCTATCTTCTTCCCAGGGGGCCGTTGAGAGAGCCTTTGAGCGGTATAAACAGGGCAGACATAGTAATGATCAAAGGCGAGGGCGGATTCAGGCTGCCGTGGAGCGTGGCGCAGGAAAAACCCGTTTTCCGTTTTTCCTACACACCAAAGGGCCTGGTCGGCCCGGCGGGGGAACTTCCCGGGGGCGTGGACCGTCTAAGGGGCAGAAGGATTGCGGCGCTCGCCGGCATAGCGGACCCGACTTCCTTCTTCCAGACGCTCGAGCGCCTGGGTGCGGTGGTTACAAAGACGCTCGCTTACCCGGACCACCACTGGTATACCGCCGGAGATGTTGAGCGTATCAAGAAGGAGGCCTGTGGGGCGGGCCTCCTGGTCACCACCGAAAAGGACCTTGTAAGGCTCGACGTCCACGGCCTGGGAGAGGTCCCTGTGGCAGCGCTCGTGATAGATGTAGATGTAGAGGATGCCGAAAGGTTTCTTACGCTGGTGCGCAAGAAGCTCGGGCTTCAAGGCAGTTAGGCGATGGAGAGGGGTACCTGGGCGCCCACCGTATCCACAGGCCCTTCGGAGGCCTCAACGGGGTTGCACGGAACGCAGATTGTGGTAAAATGTAAGTAGGGAATGGGTTTAACAAGCATTGCTCGAACTAACGCGTGCGTGCGTAAGCCCCATCCGCAGGGTGCGTACAAACCACCTAAGGAGGTCCGGAGGAAGTGCATGGAAAGTACTCAGTCCAGGAGGAGTGAGTACGGAAGTGCACGGACATAAGGACCGGCGGATTGGAGGAAAGCTGTTCGGAGCAATGCTTGTTTTTTTGTCGTAATTCCTGCCGCTGTTCCGGACAATCGCCCCATAAGCATGGGAAGGGGATAGGGCCCGGTGGCCCTGCGGGTCTTCAAAACCCGGCCGTCGCCCTTAAGCGGGGACCGGAGGGTTCGACTCCCTCCCCCTTCCGCCATTATTTCTCAAATCTGACCTCAAGTTCTGTTACATGGCCGTCCCTCACGGCGACCTTTTCACCTTCATCCCTGTACCCCCTGAGCTCCAGGCGCAGTTCATAGATGCCCGGCTCGAGCTCAACCCGCATCGGAGTGAGCCCGTAATAAATATCCCCTATGTAAACCTTGGCACGTGAGGGCTCGGTGGTTATGACGAGCAGGCCCGTGCCCCCTGGCGCCTCTCCTTGGTCTCCGCCCTCTACAGGCATCTCCGGCCCGGCATGGGGTCGGTACAGGTAGGCCCCCATGCCTTCCTTGAGTGTTTTCTTAACGACGTCCGCGAGTGAATTTACCAAATAGGATGCTATGGTACGCCGGGAACTCCCCATCACGCCGGCGAACCTCTCATCCTCTTTTTTTTCAACGCCGGACCAGACGACCCGGCCGGTTCTTACGTCCCTTAAAACGGTGAAGACCTCGATCGATATCCTGTTGCGCGGCCCTATATTGAGATTGAAACGCCGTACCTCGCCGCCCAGTGTGAAGTCTGCATCCTCGGTGCCTGTCCCTTCCTCCGGCCCGGGTAGCACCTTGAAGCCGGAGGCCTCCAGCTCCTCCCTGAAGGCGGAAGTGACTAATGCGGAGAGAGCGCGGTCGAGGACGATCCTTTTTGTCATGATGTCCCCTACGGTTACATCCGGCTCGATGCGGCCGATTGAGCGCGGGTCCTCGACCCCTCTTACATCCCTAAAGGGAAAGAGGACTACTTTAAGAGGGGTTTTAAGCCTTAAGGCCGGCTCGCCGGGCTCATAAAGGACACGTAGGGGGCCTGATGATGCACAGCTGGCGAGGTGTGCAAGCATAAGTCCGAAGAGCGCCAAGCCCAAGACCGAGGCCGGAAAACGCAGATTATTCTTTATCTCCATCGCGCATCCTTTGTCCGTTCCTGTTTTTCGGAGCGGCACTTTGACCGTTACCATTATCAGAAGGCGGCAAATACCATCAGTGTCAGAAGCCTGTCGCCTGAGGCGGGCTCCCTGACTTCGGTGTCGTACCACGAGTGGTTCAACTGCATCTGCACATTCTGCGTAAGAAGGTATACCGCTCCCACTGTAACGGCGTTCTCCTTGCTCCGGGTGGCGGCACCGTTGTCGCCGGCCCTGTATGCCGCAGAGAGCGTGAGCCTGGCAGGGATCACCCCGCACTCTACAAGTGCGGTGAATGCCTCCTTTTCGTCGTTCGAGTTGGAGTTGAAGACATTTGTAAGGTTTGACTCCGACTCGTCGGCCTGACCATACGATAGGTACAGCCCCACCGGCATCCAAGCGACCCTGCCCTGTGCCTGGGCGTCGAAGGCCCATGCCTCTGCCTTGCGTTTCACATAGGAACCCGAGCCGTCGGTGTACTTGGTCTGGCCGTCCCAGACCTGCGCGCCTATTGCCATGTTCCAGCCCCTGACGCTCGGTGTAAGCGCCAAACGTCCGTAGTTGAGGTAGGGCTTGGCATCGGTCGACTGGTGCTCCGGCGACCATATGGTGTAGTTTATGTACCCGAAGCGGCGCCAGGCCACGAAGGCGACGCCCGTGGCCTCGGTGCCTGTTCCTATGTACTGTTGGGCCGATATCTCGGAACGGTGCTCAATGACCCTCTGCATCCTCATCGCCCCGGTATTGAGGAGCTCAAATCCGTACGCAGCGCCTGCGACATCGGTTGTGAACGGGATGATGCCCAGCCTTGTACCTCTTACTTCATAGACAAACGGTAGCTTGAACGACGCCCAGTTGGACGAGTCTGCATCAACGAGCTGGGCCTCGAGGAGAAAGCCTATGTGCTCACCCACGCGGCCGGCAAGAAACAGCGCGCCCTCGTTGGGAAGCTCAAGCCTGCCCCTGTTTCTCTTGTCAGTGAGGTCGCTCTTGCCGTTGGTCTTCTGGTATCTCAGCTTGGTTACAAGGGATGCGTTGAGCACCGAAGGCATGCTGAGGTAGTCGCCTTCCACGAGGCTCTGGCCGCCGACCATGGTGTAGCCCCCGGCCTTGAAGCTGCGTCCGAATGCGTTCAATAGAGGAAAGTGCTGAAAATGGCAGGTGTTGCATGAAAAGCCTGTCTGGCGTGCGAATGCCGGAATTGCGTATGACCTTGCCGGTAGGATAACCAACGATGATAGGAAGATCAACAGCATAACGGCGGGCTTCTTGATCATCGAATTGCCTCCTGTTTGGATGAGGTTCGATGACATTCACCGCTGACTTATCCTCCTGTAAAATTACTGTCCGGTCTTTATCCCTCCTTTCAGATTTTTGATTTTAGCTCTAAAATACCACACATGCACCGTGTGTCAAGCGGTGGGGCCGTTCAAATACCTTGACCTCGATCTCGGTTAGCCCCTATAATGAGATGACTTCAAGATAGCGGGGTATGTACGCATGCGAGAAAAACTTCTTGAGATACTGTGCCGCAGATCATTCCGTTATGACCCCCGGGAGGGGTTCCTCCTTTCATCAGGCCGCCGGAGCGACGTCTACATAGACGTAAAGAAGACCGTTTTAAGCTACGAGGGTATCGTGCCTACGGGGAGGACACTCTTTGAGAGGATCAGGGACGAAGACGTCGACGGAATCGGGGGGCTTACGCTCGGGGCGGATCCCTTGGCGTATTCGGCCGCCCTCATAAGCAACCTCGAGGGCAGGCCCCTTGACGTGTTTGTTGTAAGGAAGGAGCCGAAGAAGCATGGAACCCAGCGTTGGATAGAGGGCTCGCTTAAAGAGGGTTCCAGGGTCGTCGTTGTAGACGACGTGGTCACGACGGGGGCATCGACCATAAAGGCCATAGAGAGGGCCAGGGAGGCGGGTTTTGTGGTGGAAAAGGCCCTCGTGCTCGTGGACAGGGAGGAAGGAGGAAGAGAGAATATAGAAAGGTACTGCAGGTTCGAATCGATATTTACAAAAAAAGAGCTCATCGAGGTTTACAAAAAAAGAGGCACACAACCATAAGTAAGGAACCTTCCTGGCTATGAAAACGCTTACCGCCGAAGAACGGATCATCTTTCCTCTTGACCTGCCCACCATGGAGGAGGCCGTGGACTACGTGAGGCTCCTCAAGGATCATGTCGGGGTTTTCAAGGTAGGGCTCGAGCTCTTTGTGGCCTGCGGTCCGGATGTGATAAGGGCGATAAAGATGGAGGCCCCTGAGTGCAAGGTCTTCCTAGACATGAAGTTCCATGACATTCCCCAGACCGTCAAGAGGGCCCAGAGGGCGGCATCACGCCTCGGCGTGGACTTCATCACGGTGCACTGTGACGAAGGCAGGGGGCTGCTCGATGCCGCGGTACAGGAGGCAGGGGAGGTGGCCGTTCTCGGGGTGACCGTGCTTACGAGCCTCTCCAAGGAAGACCTCCTTTCCATGGGAATAGCCCCGGAGCTTGCCGACCCGGCGGATCTGGTCCTGCACAGGGCGCACCTTGCGCACCTCGCTGGCCTGCGCGGTGTGGTCTGCTCGGGGCTCGAGGCAAGGAGCGTCAAGGAGAGGTTCGGCAGGGACTTTCTGGTCGTAACCCCTGGTATAAGGCCGAGGGAAGGCAGGGTCGCAGGTGATGACCAGAAAAGGGTGGTGACCCCCTATGACGCCGTAACAAACGGAGCGGACTACATAGTCGTAGGCAGGCCCATAAGAGACGCACGCAACCCGCGTGAAGCCGCATCGGCCGTCGCACGGGAGATAGAGAGGGCCGCGGCTCTTTCAGATGCTTAGCCAACGGATACAATAGAAGACACCTTCACGCGCCACAAGCCCGCTTCAGTTTCCAGATGGACGATCCAATCCATGCCGGCCGCTGCAAAGCAGTTTTTTCACTCAACTTGAAAAAATCCGACCTGGCCTTGACAACGCATGAATATGTGATATAAAAGTTCATACGAACTTTAAATACCCCTGTTTAATTATAATTACTGTCACCGCCGTTATCATCAAGGGTGTGGTGATGGGAGCGGATCGTTCTTTCGATTCTCAACGGCACCATAACAAGAGGCATGGGAGTGATATGACAAGGAGCATAGGAAAAAGGATACGTGCCCTCAGGGAGAGGTACATGCTTACACAGGAGGAGATGGCAAAGAGGATCCTCGTGTCGCGCAACCTCCTTTCCGAGCTAGAAAACGGAAGGCGGATGCCCAGCGGTCCGCTCCTCGTGGCGCTGGAGGCCCTTTTCATGGCCAACAAGGACTGGATCCTTACCGGCGAGGGCAGCATGATGCTGCACCAGGGTTTAGACGGTGGTTCAGGCGGGGGTCCAGAGGAATCGGACGAGGATGTGGTGAGCCTGCTCAAGGGCTTCAGGGCGCTTTCCGTTGACGGCAGGAAGAAGCTCATGAACATCCTGAGGGTCTTTGTGGTGGTGGAAAAGGAGGAGATCAGGGCCTGCCCTTGAGCTGCGGTCCTTTTTCCCTGTACCATACCCGGACCTTGGTGCGGGTTGTACCCTGTCTGCTCCCCGCGGGTACGCGGTCTATCTCTTTACACCGTAGCCGAGATAGTTTATGGAGGTGTCTCTTGATATCCTGAAGCTGAACCTCAGCGGATCAAAGCTCATTCCCCGTATCTCTTCAACCTCCACCGCATTGTCCCTGAGGAGCTTTACAAGGTGTGACGGCCTTATGAACCTGTTGTAGTCGTGCGTGCCCTGCGGGAGCATTCCGAGGATATCCTCCGCGACGAACACGGCAAGAAGCCTGGCCTTCAGGGTCTTGTTTATTGTGCTGAAGAAAAAGAGCCCGCCCTTTTTCAGCAGGGAACAGGCGTTCCTTAGGAACCCTTCGAGGTCGTCTACGTGCTCGAGGACCTCCGAGCATACGATACAGTCGAAGCTTTCCGGCCCCTTTTCAAGGAGGCCCGCAACCGGCGCGACCATGTAATGGATGTCGAGTCCGCTCTTTTCCGCATGTTCCTTTGCCGCCTCGATGGCGGCGGGCGAGAGATCTATCCCTGTCACCAGGGCGCCGGCAGAGGCGAACCTCTCTGCAAGCAGCCCCCCGCCGCATCCGATATCAAGGACCCTTTTCTTTTCGAGTCCGCCGATCTTTTCTTCGGCCTTTGATGCAAAAAAGTCGAATCTCAGCGGGTTTATCCTGTGCAGGCTCTTGAGCCTGCCCTCGGGGTTCCACCAGTCGTCTTTGAATGTATCGAAGTTCTGCTGCATATTCCCTGTGCCGGCCCGCCGCCTATCGTTCACGGACCGGGTGATCAATCGATACCGTACTCGCTCCACCGTTCGGTGACGAGCTCTATTATGTCCGCATCCATCTCCATCTTCTCCCCCCACTTTCTCGACACCTCGGGCGGCATCTTGTTCGTTGCATCTATTCCGAGCTTGCTGCCGAGCCCCTCCTTGGGGGATGAGAAGTCCAGATAGTCGATCGGGGTGTCTTCAATGAAGACCGTATCGCGTTTTGGATCGACCCGTGTTGCCAAGGCCCATATGACGTCAGACCAGTTGTGCACGTCTATGTCGTCGTCGACCACGATTATGTACTTTACGTAGAGAAACTGTTTGAGGATCCCCCACAGCCCCATCATTACCCTGCGGGCATGCCCGGGGTACTGTTTCCTTATGGAGACCACGGCGATCCTGTACGAGACCGCCTCCATGGGCAGGTTGAAGTCAACGACCTCCGGAAAGTTCAACCTGAGGGTGGGCAGGTAGAGCGTGTTCAGGACCGTGCCTATGACGGCGTCCTCCTTCGGGGGCCTGCCGGTTATAGTGGTGAGGTACATCGGGTCGGCACGGTGGGTTATTGCCTTGAGGTGGAACACCGGGAACGGCTCGGCCGCGTTGTAGTAGCCGGTGTGGTCGCCGAAAGGACCCTCGAGCTCCGCCTCTCCGTGGCGTATCTCGCCTTCCAGGACGATCTCGGCCGTAGCCGGTACCTTCAGGGGCACGGTCCTGCAGTCTACAAGCTCCACGGCCTTTTTTCTCAGAACACCTGCAAAGAGAAACTCTCCTACATCCTCGGGGAGCGGGGTGACGGCGGCTATGGTCGTCGCCGGTTCACACCCTATGGCCACGGCAACCGGCATGGGCTCGCCCCGTTCCTGCCACAGCCTCTGGTGGTGGGCCCCGCCCCTCTGCTTGAGCCATCTCATCACTGTTCTTTTGGAATCGAGCAGCTGCATCCTGTATACACCGACGTTGTACGGTCCGCCCGAGGGGGCTTGGGTTATGACGAGCGGCCAGGTGATGAGAGGGGTGGCGTCCTTGGGCCAGCACTTGATTATGGGAAGCCTCATAAGGTCCGCGTCATCGCCGGTGAGGACCACCTCCTGGCAGGAACCGTCACGTACCGTCTTGGGACCCAGCGTGAGCATCTTGCCGAAGAAAGGTATCTTCTTTACGGCATCCCACAGCCCTTCCGGCGGCTTTGGCCTCTGGAGCAGGGCAATGAACTCGGCGAGTGTTTTGAAGTCCTCCTCGCCTATGCCAAGCCCGGCCGCGACCCTCTCTCGCGTGCCGTACAGGTTGGCAACGATCGGGATATCATGCCCCTTCACCTTCTCAAAAAGAACGGCCGGCCCGCCTGTCCTGACCAGCCGGTCGATGATCTCGGCTATCTCAAGGTGCGGGTCGACCTCAACCTTGATTCTCTTGAGAAGGTTTCTTGATTCGAGGGCGCTCAAGAAGGCCCTCATGTCAGTGTAGATCATGGACAAGTCTCTGCTGTCTTTAAAGTATCATGTTGCTGTTCATGTCGATTATTATGGCAAAAAGGATCAACACCCCGGCCCACACATTGGC
>WGEY01000014.1 GCA_015492495.1 Deltaproteobacteria bacterium
TTTCGGCCACCTCCGTCCAGATAGTGCAGGGGACCGATGCCCAGTCAGCGCAGTCGAACCAGGTGGCCACGGCCATGGAGGAGATGAGCGCCACGGTCATAGAGGTCGCAAGGAACTCCCAGAGCGCGGCCGAGAGCGCAGATTCGGCGCGAGAGGTCGCGGTCAAAGGCGGTGACGTGGTCGAGAAGGCCGTGGAGGGGATGATGAGCGTGGCCGAGACGGTTAAGTCCAGCGCCGACACGGTGGAGGCCCTCGCCAGAAGCTCCGAGCAGATAGGGCAGATCGTCGCGGTGATAAACGACATAGCCGACCAGACCAACCTCTTGGCGCTTAACGCGGCAATCGAGGCCGCCAGGGCCGGCGAGCAGGGAAGGGGTTTCGCGGTCGTTGCCGACGAGGTGAGGATGCTTGCCGAAAAGACCACGAAGGCGACCAAGGAGATAGCTGACATGATATCCACGATACAGAACGACACGCGCGGTGCCATGGGCTCGATGGAGAAGGGCACAGAGCAGGTTGAAGAGGGTGTGCGTCTTGCCAACGAGGCCGGGCAGTCGTTAAGGGAGATAATGACGAGTATCGAGAGGGCCAGCGAGATGGTGCGCCAGATCGCCGTTGCTGCCGAGGAGCAGAGCGCCACGACCGAGGAGATATCCACGAACATAACGAGCATAGCGGGTGTGGCCACTGAGACGGCCGAGGGTGTGAAGCACATATCGAGTGCGACCGAGGATCTGAGGAGGGTCGCCGACGAGCTCAAGGGGATCGTGGATGCCTTTGTCCTGATGGAAGAGAACAGGGCCGGGGCTGGCTACGTCGACGGGGAGACGGAAGCTGGAGCGGACGCTGAGGAGGACAACGTAAAGCATCTAAGAGCGGTGTAGTAGAGTCCGCGCGCCTGCGCGGCGGTTCAGGGAGAAGTTACGCAATTACAATTTAAAGGAGTTTATCATGGATATTGAGAAGGAATATGACAGCAAGGAGGTCCTGCAGATGGTCACCTTCAACCTCGGTAACGAGGAGTACTCCGTGGACATACTGAAGGTGCAGGAAATAATAAGGCTCATGGAGATAACCAGGGTGCCGAATGCCGCAGACTTCATAGACGGCGTGATAAACCTGAGGGGCAAGGTTATAGCCGTGATGGATCTTAGAAAGCGTTTCGGCATGGCTCTTGCGGACGATTCAAGCGAGGCAAGGATAATCGTCGTGGACCTTGACGGACTTACTATAGGGCTCAAGGTGGACGCCGTGTCCGAGGTCCTGAGGCTCCCGGCCGAGAAGGTCGATCCGGCCCCGTCGCTCTCCGGAAAGTCAGACTCAGACTATATCCAGGGTATAGGTAAGCTCGACGACAGGCTGATAATACTGCTTAATGTAGAGCGGCTGCTCAGCGAACACGAAAAGGAGACGCTGAACAGGGTGGCCGACCCTGCTGCTTGAGCACCCGAAAGCGGCCGCTGACCGAGATCCCTTCCAATAATCCTTGACAGTTTTAACAGTTATGGTACAATCACGAACTGTCAAAACGGATTGCTGTATCCTGAACATAATGTGAGATTGCGGGAGTAGCTCAGTTGGTAGAGCACAACCTTGCCAAGGTTGGGGCCGCGGGTTCGAATCCCGTCTCCCGCTCCAGTTTTTCGCCGAAACACGTCTTTGAAGAAAGTCACCGGGGAAGAACCGTTGTCCCTTCGTTTCTTCTCAAAAGACTCTACATCGGGAAACAGCACCTTGATAGCGGACTTTTTGGCACCATCTCGATGCCTTGCCCCTGCAAAGACTTAACCCTTTTGCTTTTTCGATCGGATGAAAAAATCAAAAGCAGCCAGCAAGATGGATATTTTTAACAAGTTGCTTGAGAGAAAGGGGCTCAAGTCTACGCAACAACGGTACTTTATAGCAGATACTTTTTTCAAGACCAGTACACATATAAGCCTTGAGGAACTGCTGAAGAAGGTGAGGCGCAAAACCCCCAGGATCGGTTATGCAACGGTCTACAGGACCATGAAGCTTCTGACCGATGAAGGGCTGGCAATAGAAAGGCAGTTCGGTGACGGGCAGACACGCTTCGAGAACGTACCCGAAGACGGCCACCACGACCACATAATCTGCATCAAGTGTTCGAAGATCGCTGAGTTCCATAACGAGAAGATAGAGGAGCTCCAGGAGGAGACGGCAAAAAAACTGGGCTTCAAGGTCCTCAGGCACAAGTTGGAGCTCTACGGCTACTGCAGTGACTGCGCCTGAAAATTTTTTTGCCTTGCAATTGAAAATGAATGTTGATATCATTTGATGTCGTGCACGAACACTGTGGACATAAAAAGGCAAGGGAGCCTGCCGCAGCAAGGAAGATAGTCCTTGTCGGAAACCCCAACGTCGGCAAGAGCGTGGTCTTCGGCGCGTTGACCGGGAGGTACGCGACCGTTTCCAACTACCCAGGCACGACGGTCGAGGTGTCAAGGGGTATCACAACGATCAAGGGCGAGAAGGTCTCCGTTGTAGACAGCCCTGGCACCAACACCCTCATTCCCACGTCAGAGGACGAGAAGGTCACAAGGGATATACTCATAAACGAGGAGGTGGACTGCATCGTTCAGCTGATCGATGCAAAAAACCTCAGGAGGGGTCTTCTCATAACCATGCAGCTTGCTGAGATGGGCATTCCTGTAGTCGTCGCTCTCAACATGTACGACGAGGCCGGTGAGAGGGGGATAGAGATAGACGTTGAGAGGCTGAAGAAGGTGATAGGGACCGAGGTGGTTCCCACCATAGCGACTCAGAGATGGGGGCTCGACAAGGTCAAATCCAGGATCTCTTCGGCCGCCCCACCTCAGGTGGCCGTGAAATACCCCGATACCATAGAGGAAGGCGCCCGCCGAATAGAGGAGCTCCTGCCCAAGGAGCTGAGGTCCAAGAAGGCACTCTCCCTGATGCTTCTTGCGGGTGACAGGACCCTCGACGAATGGGTCGACAGGGTGCTCGGGAAAGAAGAGAAGGCAAGGATAGAGGAGATACGGGCCGGCGTACAGTACAGGTACTCCGAGCCGGTCGGATTCATAATAAACAGGTTGAGGCTGCGAAAGGTCGACGAGATAGTTGGTCGGGTCGTAAGGACCGTACCGCACAAGGGCGGCCCCTTGGCCGACTTCATCGGCCGCTACTCGATGCACCCCTTCTGGGGTCTTTTCATACTCATGGGCGTGCTCTTTGTCATGTACGAGTTCGTCGGGGTCTTCGGCGCGGGGATCAGCGTTGACTTCCTCGAAAGCCACATATTCGGCGAGTACCTGAACCCGTGGGTGACGAGGATATCCGACCGCTTGCTGCCCGTCGAGTTCTTAAGAGACCTCCTTGTGGGTGACTACGGCCTCATCACAATGGCCTTGACCTATGCCATAGCCATAGTGCTTCCCATAGTAAGCTACTTCTTCATCTTTTTCAGCTTTCTCGAGGATTCGGGCTACCTTCCAAGGCTCGCCGTCATGGTGGACAGGATCTTCAAGATGATGGGGCTTAACGGCAAGGCCGTGCTTCCCATGGTGCTCGGGCTCGGATGCGACACCATGGCCACCATGACCACCAGGATACTCGAGACGCGCAAGGAACGCATAATAGTTACGCTTCTTTTGGCGCTCGGCGTGCCGTGCTCGGCCCAGCTCGGGGTCATACTCGGGATGCTGGGAGCGGTCTCGCTCAAGGCGACGCTGTGGTGGGCGGGAACGGTCACAATAGTGCTTTTCTTCGTCGCATTCCTGGCCTCAAGGGTCGTACCAGGCGAGACCTCGGACTTCATACTTGAGATACCGCCGGTGCGGATGCCGCAGTTCAGGAACATCGCTCTGAAGACCCTTGTCAGGGTGCAGTGGTACCTCAAGGAGGCTGTGCCGCTTTTCATGCTCGGCACATTCATCCTCTTCATTCTCGACAAGTTCAAGCTGCTCGACACCATAGAGAGGGCCGCCGCCCTGGTCATCGTAAGCCTCCTCGACCTCCCTTCCAAGGCCACCGGGGCATTCATAATAGGCTTCCTGAGAAGGGACTACGGGGCGGCCGGGCTCTTCGCCCTCCAGAAAGAAGGGCTCATGGATCCGGTGCAGGTGGTGGTGAGCCTCGTGACCATCACGCTCTTTGTCCCGTGCATCGCAAACTTTTTTATGATAATAAAGGAAAGGGGGCTCAGGACGGCCCTCTGGATGGCGGCCTTCATCTTCCCCTTCGCCTTGTTCGTGGGGGGGGTGCTGAACTTCATACTCAGGTCCTTGAATGTCTCGCTGTGAGGAGGTAGCATGCGTGCAGATGACATAGTAGAGGAGCTTCTTGAGTTCATATGGACACAGAGGGAGCGCGGGATCGACTCCGTCAGGGACCTCCTGCGGATAGACGAGGTCGTCGAAGCAGGCGGAGGGGAAGAGGCGCTCAAGGAGATGGAACGGGAAGGGCTCGTCAAGATAAGCGGCGATTCGGTCGAGCTGACACCTAAAGGGGCCATCGAGGCCGAGGAGATCGTAAGGAGGCACAGGCTCGCCGAAAGGCTCCTTTTCGACGTCCTCGACATGGAAAAGGAGACGCTCGAGGAGCATGCATGCAGCTTTGAGCACTCCATCTCGAGGGAGGTGGCCGACAGCATATGCGCCCTCTTGGGGCATCCTCCGTCTTGCCCTCACGGCCTTCCCATACCCAGGGGCAAGTGCTGCGAAGAGACCGTCTCTACCATAAGGCCGCTTGTTATGCCGCTTACGGAGCTCGATATCGGCCAGAAGGCGCGCGTGGTCTTCATAGTGCCCAAGACATACGCAAGGCTTGAAAAGTTAGGCTCAATGGGGCTTGTTCCGGGCAGCATCGTCAGGCTGCAGCAGAAAAAGCCGGCCTTCGTGTTAGAGTTGGGCCAGACGACCCTGGCCCTTGATCCGGAGATAGTCAAGGACATCTTCGTGAAGAAGGCGGATTGACGGCACACGGCCGCAACCTCGCGTCCCGCATCCATCCCAGGGGACGGACTATATGCCGGCACAGGCCGGTAACCGTATGAATTCCCCGAAAAACCCAAAAAACTACCAAAAAAACCCAGAATATGGTAACCTTTCAGTATCATGGTCCACTCCAGATTCGTTCATCTGCACCTTCACACGCAGTACAGCCTGCTCGACGGCGCCATAAGGCCTGCGAAGCTCCTCGAGCTCGCACAAGAGTACAAGATGCCGGCCGTTGCCATGACCGACCACGGCAACCTCTTCGGCGCCATAGAGTTCTACGAGAAGGCGATGCACAGCGGGGTAAAGCCCATAATCGGATGCGAGGTCTATGTGGCACCCGGCAGAATGACCGACAGGACCCCGTCCTCCAAGACGGGCGGTGAGAGGGCCAGGCACCTGGTCCTGCTCGTCAAGAACATCAAGGGTTACCACAACCTCTGCAAGCTCCTTACAAAGGCGTACCTCGATGGCTTTTATTACAAGCCGAGGGTCGACAAGGAGCTTCTCGCCGAACTGAACGAGGGGCTCATCGCGTTGAGCGCATGCATGCAGGGTGAGGTGCCGGGCATGCTCTTGGCCGGACAGGAGGACAAGGCGGTCAAGGCCGCGGGCGAGTATAGCGAGATATTCTCGAACCGCAGGTTTTTCCTCGAGTTGCAGCAAAACGGCATAGAGGAGCAGGCCAGGGTGAATGAGGCGCTCATCGGGCTTTCAAGGAGGCTTGATCTGCCGCTTGTGGCGACAAACGACTGCCATTATCTCAAGAAGGAGGATGCGAGGTTCCACGACATACTCCTTTGCATCCAGACCGGAAAGACGGTGAACTCACCGGACAGGATGAGGTTCGAAACCGACCAGCTCTACTTCAAGTCCCCGCAAGAGATGATAGAAGAGTTCAGGGATCTGCCTGAGGCCATAGACAACACCATAGAGATCGCCGAGCGCTGCAACCTGGAGCTCAAGCTCGACGAGTACCACCTTCCCGAGTTTCCGCTCCCCCCAGGGGAGACGGTCGACAGCTTCCTCGACCGCAGGGCATCTGAAGGGCTTGAGCGCAGGCTCGCGGCCATGAAAAGGGCCGGAGAAGATGCGGAAGAGAAGAAATGGATCTACTACGAGAGGCTTAAAAAGGAGCTCGACGTCATAAAGAGGATGGGCTTTTCGGGCTACTTTCTCATCGTCAGCGACTTTATCGAGCATGCGCGCCGTAATGACATCCCGGTGGGGCCAGGAAGGGGGTCCGCCGCCGGAAGCCTTGTTGCGTATTCGCTGGGTATAACGAACATCGACCCCATACGCTACAACCTCCTCTTCGAGAGGTTTCTCAACCCGGACAGGATCAGCCTGCCCGATATAGACATAGACTTCTGCTTCGAGGGCAGGGACGATGTGATAAGGTACGTCGCGGAAAAGTACGGAACCGAGAACGTCACACAGATCATAACCTTCGGGCAGATGAAGGCAAAGGCCGCCATAAGGGATGTCGGAAGGGCGCTGGACATGCCTTACGGCGAGGTCGACAAGATCGCCAAGCTTGTGCCGAGCCAGCTCAACATAACCATAGAGGAGGCCCTCGAGAGCGAGCCGGAGCTCAGGAGGCTCGCCGAGGAGGACCCGAGGGTGAAGGAGCTCATCGACGCGGCCACGGCCCTTGAAGGGCTGCCGCGGCACGCATCGACCCATGCCGCAGGTGTCGTGATATCAAACAGGCCGCTCGTCGAGTACCTGCCGCTGTACAAGGGGCAGAAGGAGAACATCGTCACCACGCAGTACGCTATGAAGGATGTCGAAAAGATAGGGCTTGTAAAGTTCGACTTCCTCGGCATAAAGACCCTCACGCTCATTGACAGGGCCGTAAAGGAGCTGAGGCGGAACAGGGGGGTTAGGTTCAACATAGAGGACATCCCCTTAGACGACGGCGACACATACGCCCTGATAAGCTCCGGCTACACGAACGGCATCTTCCAGCTCGAAAGCTCCGGTATAAAGGAGCTCCTGAAAAAGCTCAGGCCAGAGACCTTCGAGGATCTCATGGCCGCGGTTGCGCTCTACCGGCCAGGCCCGCTTCAGAGCGGCATGGTCGACGACTTCATCAAGAGGAAACACGGCAAGGTCCCCATCACCTACGAGCTGCCTCAGCTGAAGGACATCTTAGAGAACACCTACGGTGTCATGGTCTACCAGGAGCAGGTCATGGAGATATCGAGGGTGCTGGCCGGCTTCACGCCCGGAGAGGCGGACGTGCTGAGAAAGGCCATGGGGAAGAAGGTCCCGGAGGTGATGCTCGAGCAGAGGGCGCGCTTCCTCGAGGGTGCAAAGGAGAACAAGATCCCTCAGAAGAAGGCCGAGAAGATATTCGACCTCATGGCGAAGTTCGCCGGATACGGCTTCAACAAGAGCCACAGCGCCGCCTATGCGATGATCGCATACCAGACGGCCTACCTCAAGGCGCATTACCCCGTAGAGTTCATGGCGGCGCTCCTTTCGGTCAACATGGGGGATGCCGACAAGGTCATGAAGTACATAAGCGAGTGCAGGCACATGCAGATAGAGGTGCTGCCGCCGGATGTAAATTCGAGCTCAATGGACTTCTCGGTGCACGACAATGCGATAAGGTTCGGACTCGCGGCGATCAAGAATGTGGGATCCGCCGCCATAGAGGCGATAGTAGGGGCAAGGGAGGACGGACCTTTCGAAGATCTCGTGGACTTCCTAGAGAGGGTTGATTCGCGCAAGGTCAACAAGAAGGTGGTCGAAAGCCTCATAAAGTGCGGTGCCTTTGACTCCGTCACAAAGAACAGGGCATACCTCATGGCCACCCTCGACAGCTCCATGGAGATAGCCCAGGGAAGGGAGCGCGACCGCGCGCTCGGTCAGAGATCCATCTTCGATGTGCTCGGCACAACCGCAGGGGCCGAAAGGCCGGCGGTTGCGGTAAGGGAGGATATAACGGTAAAGGAGTGGAGCGAACAGGAGATGCTTTCCCACGAGAAGGAGACCCTCGGCTTCTACATAACCTCGCATCCCCTTGCAGGCTGCAAGCACGAACTCGCCCTGTACTCCACGGATACCATGGAGACCGTGAGGGAGAGGAGAACCGGCGAAGAGGTGGCCCTTGCCGGGATAGTCACGCACACGAGGGAGACGACCACCAAGAGGGGGGCGAAGATGGCCTTCCTGCGTTTCGAGGACCTCAGGGGATGGATTGAGGTCGTGGTCTTCAGTGACCTTTACGCAAAGACGAGGGAGGTTCTGGCATCGGAAAGCCCCCTTCTCATCGTGGGAAAGGTGGAGAGGGATTCCGGCGCAAAGGCAGGTTCCGGCCCTGACGGTGCCGAAGGCGAGGAGTGCAAGATACTGGCTACGGATATAATGCTGTTAAAAGACGCAAAGGAAAAGAGACCGCGAAAAACGCACATTATCACGCCTACCGGATCGATCGGCCGGGAGACCTTCCAGGAGTTCAGGAAGATCCTGGAGGCGCACCCGGGAAGCTCCCCGGTATTCGTGCACCTCGTCTATCCCGATGATAAGGAGGTCGTCATAGGCCTGCCGGACGAGCTGAGGATAGATCCGGTCGATGAGATCTTCAACAAGATAAAGAAGGTGATAGACGGCACGGAAATAAGGTTCAGCTGAGGATTTTTGATATGTCTTTCAAGCATACACGTGACTTCGACAAACCCATAGAAGAGATAGAGAGGAAGATAGAGGAGCTCAGGCACTTTTCTCCCAACGGCACGGGTGCGTACCAGGAGGAGATAAGGAAGCTCGAGAAGAAGGCCGAAAAGCTCATAAAGGACATCTACTCGAACCTCACACCCTGGCAGATCACACTCGTCGCCCGGCACCCGGAGAGGCCGTATACCCTTGATTACCTTAACATGGCCTTCGAAGACTTCGTTGAACTGCACGGCGACAGGCTTTACAGGGACGATCCCGCTATAGTGGGAGGGCTTGCAAGGCTCGACGGCAGGCCGGTTGTGGTGATCGGCCAGCAGAAGGGAAGGAACACCAAGCAGCGCTTCTACAGGAACTACGGCATGCCGCACCCGGACGGCTACAGGAAGGCACTGAGGCTGATGCGCCTTGCCGAGCGCTTCAACAAGCCCATCGTTACGTTGATAGACACACCCGGGGCAGCACCCGACATAGAGGCCGAAGAGAGGGGGCAGAGCGAGGCTATTGCCCGTAACCTCCTTTGCATGTCAAGCCTCAAGGTCCCTATAGTCAGCGTGGTGATAGGTGAAGGCGGAAGCGGAGGAGCGCTTGCGATCGGCGTTGCCGACAGGGTGATGATGATGGAGTACTCGACCTATTCGGTTATCTCGCCCGAGGGGTGCGCCGCCATACTGTGGAAGGACGGTACAAAGGCCGACCTTGCCGCCAAGGCCCTAAGGATGAGCGCACCGGAGCTTAAGAAGCTCGGGGTGATAGACAGGATCATAAAGGAGCCGCTCGGCGGCGCCCACCGTAACCCGCGCAAAGCGGCCGAGAATCTTAAGGCGGCCCTCGTAGACGCCCTTGACGAGCTTTCCGGCACTCAGATCGACAGGCTGCTCGACCAGAGGTACGAGAAGTTCCGTCGTATAGGCGTATTCAGGGAACCCGGCACTTGATGAGATCCCTTCTGCCCCCTGCAGGCGAGTAAATCCCCGCCCATAATATTTTCATTGATTTCCAAAGAAAAATAAACTATGCTAACAGTTTATATTTAAAGGGGAAATCTACGGATGAAAAAACGCTTGAAAACCCTTGCGGAGCTTCGCAAGGAGATAGACGCGATAGATGTCAAACTCCTGAACCTCTTGAACGAGAGGGCCAGGCTTGCCATAGAGGTGGGCAAGATCAAGGCCAGGGAGAAGAGTGACTTCTACTCACCGGAGAGGGAAAGAGAGATATTCAAGAGGCTTACGGCCAGGAACAAGGGACCCTTTCCCAACAGCGCCCTCTTGCACATATACCGGGAGATCATGAGCGCTTCGCTCTCCCTGGAGAAACCGCTCAAGGTGGCCTTCCTCGGCCCACCCGCGACCTTCACCCACCAGGCCGCGCTACAGCACTTCGGTATCTCGTGCGAGTTCGTACCCAAAAAGGACATCGCCGAGATATTCGACGACGTGGAGAGGGAAAAGGCTGACTTCGGGGTGGTGCCGGTCGAGAGCACGGCCGAGGGCGCGGTGGACCATACCCTGGACATGTTCGTTACATCCGAGCTGCGGATATGTGCAGAGATCATGCTCGAGGTCACTTCATCCCTGCTGAACAAGAGCGGAAGGCTCTCGGACATAAAGACGGTATGCTCCCACCCGCATGCCATAGCGCAGTGTACCAGGTGGCTTAAGGCCCACCTGCCTAAGGTGCCGGTCATGGAGGTCTCATCCACGGCAATGGCGGCGCGCATGGCCTCGGAGGATGCGACCGTCGCGGCCATAGCCGGAGAGGCGGCGGCGAACCTGTATGACCTGAGGATAGTCGAGAAGAAGATCGAGGACAACCCCAACAACTTCACGCGCTTCCTCGTCATCGGCAAAAAGGAGGCGAAGAAGACCGGCTCCGACAAGACATCCATAGTCTTCGCCATAAAGGATGCGCCGGGCGCCCTGTACAGGATGCTGGAGCCGTTTGCCAAGAGGGGGATAAACTTTACCAAGATAGAGT
>WGEY01000015.1 GCA_015492495.1 Deltaproteobacteria bacterium
ATGATGATCTTGCTGCCCGGCCCTATCCCCCTCACATCCCCCAGCGGCATGAGTAGTATCTTGTCTTCGTTGAAACCCACCACTTCGCTTTCAATGGGCTCACCGCCGTCCTTGGGGAAAACAAGGCACATCTCTCCGACAGATGTGAGCGGCCCCACACCCTCCATCACAAGACCCACCACCCTTGTGACCATGCCGGTCACCTTAAGCGGGTTCAGATTCTCCACATCCCGGATGTGTCTCCGCATACGCGCGGCCAGACTAAAGCTCATCCTTCAACTTCTCCTCTATCTCGGCAAGAAGCCCTTCGACCGTGGCATCCACCACACCGTAATTCGTCTCTATAAAGCAGCCTCCCTTGCCCACGCTCTCGTCCCCCTCTATCCTGACACCCTTCACACCCACGCCGAACCTTGCAAGCTCGTCCTTGTACCGGAGCATCACCTCCATGTCCCGGGGGTTGACCTTTATGGTGATCTCACCGCTTGTTGCAGCGACCTTCATCGCCCGCCTTACCGAGCGCATGACGCTTTCCCTGTCCGACTCTACATCGTGGTGTATTATCTTTCTGGCTATCAAGAGGGCCAGCTCTATAACTTCCTTCTCGACCTCCTCGTACAGACTTTCCTTGAAGGTCGTAAGCTCATCGAGCACGCCCTGGAGGCTCTGAAATAGCTTCTCCGCCTTCTGCCTGCCCAGCTCGAAGCCGGCCTTCTCTCCGGCGGAGAACCCCTTTTCATAGGCCTCGCGCTCTATGGCAAGAAGCTCGCTCTCCCTGTTGTGCTCACCGTCCTGCGCCTCGGGCTCATAAGTGCCGGGCTCGATATCCTTCAGGACAAAGGGCTCGATGTTTCCGCCTTTTTCACCAGGCTGTTTAAACACCTTAGACAACGATGTCACCACCGCCTTTTCCGCCCCTCATGAGCTTGCCTTCCTGTTCGAGGCGCTTGGCTATCTTGATGATCTCCTGCTGTGCCTTCTCTACGTCACTCAACTTCACAGGCCCCTTGGCCTCCATATCCTCCTTCAGCATCTGGGCGGCCCTTTCGGACATGTTGCTGAAGAACTTGTTCTTGAGATCCTCATCCACGCCCTTCAGGGCCAGCGTAAGAAGATCGGTGCTGGTCTCCTTGAGCAGTTGCTGCATTCCCCTGTCATCAACCGTATGGAAGTCGACGAATACGAACATCTTTTCCTGGATCTCCTTTGCAAGCTCGGCACTCGCCTTCTCTATGACCTCCATGACCGTCTTTTCCTCGGACGACTCCATGCGGTTGAGTATCTCGGCCGCCACCTTGGTCCCTTCCACGCTCTTCCCCTTGACAACACCGGACTCCTTCACCTGCTCTTCGAGGAACTCGTCGAGTTCTTCGACCACACCGACCGGCACACGCTCAAGTGTCGCCACCCGCAGCAACACCTCACCCCTCAGCCTCTCGGGCATGTAGTTGAGTATGTTGGCTGCATGGTCGGGATCTATGTACGACAGCGCCAGCGCAATAATCTGAGGATGCTCGTCCCGCAGAATACGTGCCACCATGGCCGGCTCCATGAGGCTCAGGGTGGCGAAGCCGCCCCTCTTGACGTCCCTGTTGAGGAGCATGAATATTTCGTTGGCCGTCTCGTCACCCACGGCCTTTATCAGGGCGTTCCTTGCGAACTCGTCACCCTCTATGAGCAGCCCGCTCTGACTCATCACATCATTGAATTCCTTGCGGACCTTGAGAACTGTATCATGATCCACCTCGCCGATATTGATGATCCTTCTTGCAAGGTACTGGACATCCGCAGGGCTTAGGTGCTTCATGACATCCGCGGCAAGGTCTTCACCTATCAGCATGAGCAGTATCGCCGCCTTGTCTATGCCCTTCATTCTTCTTTCGGCCATCTTACCTGTCCTTAAGCCAACTCCTTATTATGGTCGCCGCCTGTCTGGGGTTCCTTCTGACCATCTCCTTTATACGCTCCATCTCGTCCTTGATTTCCAACTCGCTCCGGTCTTCCCCTTCGCCGCTCTCAAGGGCCTTGGGACCCGTGGCGGTGATCGTGGCCTCTATCTCGCTGAGGGCCCTGGTCTCCTCTGTGATCCTCTTTATTATCGGACGCAGGACGAAGAATATGAGGAAGATGGCGACCACTCCGGCGACGGCGGACTTTATGATGGTCGGTATGTAGGGGACGAGGAACGAAGGTATAAACGAGGATGCCTCCTCCATATCTCCGCCACCGATATCAACGAGTGCTGCCGTCTCAAACGGAACGCTCTCCACCGTGATCATATCCCCCCTGTCTTCCGTATACCCCACGATTCCCTTTACTATTTCAACGAACTTCTGAATCTCCTCTTCGCTCCTCGGGACATACTTCTTCTCGGTCTCACCCTCCGGCCCCTCTGTAACCTCGTAGTTGCCGTCAACGAGGACCGATACGGTCAGTCTTTTTATCTCGCCGAGCGGCTCGACGACACGGCTTATGACCTTGCTTATCTCATAGTTTATGATCTCATCCTGCTTCTGACTCGTAGGCAGGCCGACGGATGATGCGCCCTTCGTATCTCCCTGCCCCGGGGTGTTGGAGAGCACACCCGGCACACCGGACATCTGTGCAACACCAACGGTCCTCTCCTGGCTTCTCTGTTCACTCCTTACGACCTGGCTGTCCGGGTCATAGGTCTCCTCGGTCTTTTCGACATGCGTGGTGTCGAGCTCCGTCGACACCCTGGCAACCACCTTGCCCGGCCCCACCGCCTTCTCGAGCATGGTCTGGATGCGTCTCTCCATGTCTGCCTCAAGTGATCTCTTGTATTCAAACTGAGCGACGGTCAACCCGACAGCAGAGGAGTCGTCATCGGCAGGATTTGTCCACAGCTTGCCGGTGGTATCGACGATCGTCACGTCCTCCGGCCTCAGGTCCTCGAGTGAGCTGGAAACCAGATGAACTATGCCCCTGACCTGGGCCGCGCTGAGAGACGCACCAGGGATGAGCTTCAGCACGATCGAGGCCCTGGGCCTCTTGGTGTCATCGAGGAATATGTCCCTTTCGGGCAGCGCAAGGTGTACCCTGGCGGCGCTGACCTCTTGAATCTGGGCGATGGTTCTCGCAAGTTCCCCCTGGAGCGCACGACGATAGTTTACCTTCTGAACGAACTCCGTAACCCCGAAACCCGTCTTGTCGAAGATCTCGAAGCCTACAGCCCCGCCCTGCGGGAGCCCCTCTCCGGCGAGCTCTATCCTCACCTCATACACCTTGTCGGACGGGACTGATACTACGTTGCCGTCGACCCGGTACGGAATCCTCTTCTCCTTCAACTTACCTAAGACGGCGCTCATGTCTTCGGTGGAAAGCCCGGAGTACAGCGTCCTGTACTCGGCCCCCTGGCTCCAAAGCAAAAGCACAACGAGCCCCGCTACGACCAGAGCGGCGACCCCTATGTAGATAAAGAGCTTTGTGGGACCGGACTTTTTCAGGTTGTCGATCAGGTTCTCGGCCATAAGCTAACCCTATATCTGCATCCTCATCATCTCTTCGTATGCGGCAAGAAGCTTGTTCCTTATCTGCAGCATCATGTTAAAGGATATGCTAGCCTTCTCCATGGCAATCATGGCCTCGTGCACGCTCTTCACCTCTCCCTTCGCAAGGCCCTGAATGGCCTTGTCGGCCTCGTGCTGCAACCTGTTCACCCTGTCGATGGACTCCTTGAGAACAGAACCGAAGGACCCTGCCGGATCACCGTCCTTGCCGGCTTCCTTGAGAGCCTCGATCTGGGCCTGGGCGTTGAATACCCCCTTTATCGAGTCTACCATACAGCTCACCTCCTGGACATTGTGACTACGAGGATATCTCGAGCGCCTTCAAGATCATGGCGCGGCTTGCCTTGAACGCATTCACATTGGCCTCGTAGCTTCGTGCAGCCGCTATCATGTTCACCATCTCTTCCGCGGCACTCACGTTGGGATAGGCCACGTAGCCGTCCCGGTCAGAGTCCGGATGAGAAGGGTCGTAGACGAGCTTCAGTGGTCTGGGGTCTTCTATCACATCGGCTACACGGACCCCCCGCAGAAACCTTTTGTCACCCGTTGAGTCGAGCACGTGCCTGAAGTCGACCGTGGTATATGAAGAAAAGACCACATCCTTTCTCCTGTACGGCCCTCCCTCTGGTGTTCTTGTGGTATTCACGTTGGCGAGGTTGCTCGCGATGATGTTCATCCTAAGCCTGTGGGCGGCAAGGGCCGTTGCGCTTATCGAAAACTCGTCGAACATGATCATTTACCCCCTTCCTTGATTACGTTCATGAGCGACTTGAACTTACGCTTGATCAAACGAGTGGAAATGTTGTACATGAGCGAGTTCTCCGCAAGCCTGACCATCTCGCTTTCGAGGTTTACTGTGTTGCCGTCGAGCCCTTCCGGGCCTGACGGGCTTTCGACGATCCTCACAGACGACATACCGGCCGCACCAGGCGTGATGTGCCTGGGATCGGTTCCGACCATCACTATGGAGCCTTTCTTCCCGGTCTGCCTTCTCAACTCATCTTCGAAGCTTATGTCCACGGCCCTGTAACCCGGTGTCTCGGCGTTGGCGATATTCGACGCGATGAGCTTGTGTCGGCTATGACGTATGTCGAGCGCCTTTTCGAGCATGGTAAATGTATTGCCAAACAACTTTTCTAACATAAGCACCTCACTATCGTTTTTTCCACTACCGCGCGCAGTGCGTCATACCCTACCGGCCGTCCTAAAGGCAGCGCCGGAATCTTGACGCATCCGGCCCGGCGGAGCGTGGGAAAAATATTCCTGCGCGGAAAAAATTACCCGTACTCCTTTAGCTTGTTCCTAAGCGTTCTAACCGATATCCCGAGGATCTTCGCCGCCCTGGTCCTGTTCCATCCAACATCATCGAGCGTCTTGTAGATGAGTCTTTTCTCCATTTCGGATATGGTCATGGGATTTAACGGCGTCCCTTCGCTCGAAGCCGCCTGCGGTTCATTCTGCTCCTCGGGCTTCGTGAGTCTCAGGTGCTCGACATCTATCTCCACGCCCTGGCAGAGGAGTACGGCCCGCTCCATGGTATTTTCAAGCTCACGTATGTTACCTGGCCAGCCGTAGTCCCTGATGTAGGCAAGCGCCCCTTCGGATATGCCCTCGACGTGCTTGGAGTACTTCGACGAAAACTTCTTCATGAAGTGACCGGCAAGATACTCCAGGTCCTCTGCCCTCTCCCTCAACGGCGGCAGACAGAGCGGGAAGATATTGAGCCTGTAGAAAAGATCCTCCCTGAAGCGCCCCTTCCTGACCTCTTCCTGGATGTCCCTGTTGGTGGTGGCGATGATCCTTATGTCCAACGGAATGGGGACCTTGCCCCCGAGCCTTTCGACCTCCCGTTCCTGTATTACCCTCAGAAGCTTTGCCTGCAGCTTCAGGTCCATCTCGCTTATCTCGTCAAGAAGTATCGTTCCCGAATTGGCCTGTTCGAACTTGCCCTGCCTCTGGTTCAGTGCGCCTGTGAAGGCACCCTTCTCGTGGCCGAAGAGTTCGCTCTCGAGGAGACCTTCAGGGATGGAAGCGCAGTTGACCGCGACAAAGGGACCTTCCCTGCGGGGGCTCTGGCTGTGAATGAACCTCGCCATAAGCTCCTTTCCAGTCCCGCTCTCACCCGAGAGAAGTACCGTAGCATCACTGCCAGCGACGGTCATGGCCATGGAGACTATCCTACTCATCACCGGGGACTTCGTGAGCATCACCTTGCCGTCCACATCGAACGAATGTTCATGTTGAAGGGCCCTCTCGACCGTTGCCTCAAGGCTCTCAAGAGAAAAAGGCTTCAGCAGGAAGTCGACCGCCCCCTCCTTTATGGCTTCAACGGCCTTCTCTACCGTTCCAAAGGCGGTGATAAGAAGGACCGGCGTAAACGGTGAGCTCCTCTTTATCTCTCTCAGGACCTCCAGCCCGTCCGCACCGGGCATCTTCATGTCGCTTATCACCATGCTGTAGCGGCCCGCTTCGAATCTCCTGATGGCATCCTCGCCGTTGTCCGTAACCTCCACTGAGTAACCTTTTCTGCAAAGGGCCTCCTTCAAGGCAATCCCCATCGCCAACTCGTCATCGACAACAAGTATGCTATTCATGGGTTGTGCCCTCCCTGTCTTCCACCGGCAGACGGATGGTAAAGGTTGTTCCCCTTCCCTGCTCACTCTCTACCGATATCTCGCCGCCGTGGGCCTTCACTATGCTTTCCACGATCGCCAGGCCAAGCCCAGTGCCGCGGTCCTTAGTCGTAAAGAACGGATCGAATATCCTGTCGAGGTCTTCGGCAGGAATACCCACGCCCGAGTCCCTGATCACGACCGTCATATACGTCCTGCCGTTCGTCAAAAGCGTGGTTCTTACCTCTATCGATCCATCTTCCCCGACCGCGTCAAAGGCGTTTATGAGCAGATTGTAGAAGACCTGCTTCAAAAGGGACTCGTCGCCGCATATCACCGTGGACCCCTCGAAGACCTTGTTGACGCCGACGGACTTGTCCTTGCGCGTTCTTACCATGTCGAGCGTATCCTCGATGACCTCCCTGATATCGAGCTGTGAAAACCTCGGCTCGGGGGACCTTGCAAAGAGGAGCATGTTCGAGAGCAGGTTGTCGAGGGTTCTCACTCCGCTCGATATGTGGGAAGCAAGCTCCCCCCTCTTTTCATCGTCTCTCAGCTCCCTTTCGAGGATCGAAGCGAATATGCCTATGGAACCAAGGGGGTTCCTTATCTCGTGCGCTATCTTCGCGGCCATCTCCCCCATGGCCGCGAGCCTCCTCGTGCGCTCCATGAGCTTGTTTTTTTCCGAAAGCTCGCGGTTGAGGAGCTCCACCCTCTCTTCGAGCCTCCTGTAATGTTCCTCGAGGGTCTTGGATGCGTTCCTGAATATATCGAAGGCATCGTTCAAGAGCCTTTCCGGTGTCGTGTCCGCCATCGTCACCTCACAGATCCTGACCATCTTTTCCGGCAAAGAGCACCTCGCCCCAGTTGCCGACCTCCTCGCTGACGGCCTTCAGCTTCATTATGGCCTTGGCCGTCTCTTCTCTTCTGCCAAGCCTGTAATTGGCCTCCGCCATGCGGTAGGCCGCCCATAACCTGTCGCCAAGATTCTCCTCTCCGCTGATCTCATATGCCATTTTGTAGTACTTGAGGCCGGTCTTGTAACGTCCCGACATGAAGAGCGAATCGGCGACCCCGGTATACGCCGAGGCGAGCCCGTCCGGATCCTTCCTTCCCGACAGCACCTTCGCCAGCCTGCGGTACGTTGACTCGGCCTTCTTATACCTGCCGAGGTTGTAAAGGGACGCGGCCCGAAGCTTAAGCATCCGCGGGTCATCTCCATCAAGCTTCATCCCAACAACGGCCCTGTAATCACCCTTTTTAAAAAGTATCCTTGCCAGCACGCCCCGCGCCTCTTCCATGTACGGCCCCGAGGAGAAGTCGGAGATGTAGTAGCTTACTATCTTCTGTGCTGAATCCAGGTCTCCCTGGCCGAGGTAGGCTTTTCCCAGAAGCACCATGGCCTCGCCTACGAACTCCGCCCTTCCGATCTGTACGACACCGCTCAGGGCGTTCACCGCTTCGGAGTACAACCCTAAAGACAGAAACGCCCTGCCGACCGCGAGATAGGTCTCCGACCTTCTGTCGTACGGTATGTAATCCTTCAAGGCTATAAACACCTTGGCCGCCGCCTCGCGGTCCTTCCTGCGCGAAAGCTCGCGTATCCAGCCGTAGGCGGCCATACCCTTCAACCCGTAAGCCTCGTCCCTGAGGTTGCTGGTGGGATACGCTGAGAGCATTTCTTCAACCAGCGCTACCACCTGGCCGTACTTCTTGAGCCTCAACAGCGTTGAGGCCGCGCCGAGATACGCCTGCTCCGAGCCGAGGTATCCTGCCTCGGCCACACCACGGTAGAGTCTTGCAGCATCGACCAAGCCGCCCTTGTCATCAAGCGAAGAGATGACGTCTGCGACGGCAAGTTCGGCCATGGCCCTTCCCTCGCCGTCGAAGTTCTTCTTTACGGCGTTGTACCTGAGCACCGCATCGTCACGTCTGCCTTCCGCAAGGTAAGTGTCGGCGGCCCTCACCCTGAAGAACGGGCCAAGTACCGGATCGTCGGAGTATTTGAGCGAGAGCCTTTCGAAGTAGAGACGTGCCTGCCTGATGTCTCCTTCCAAAATACTCATGTCCGCCATGCTCATGGTCGTTATCGGGTCCACAGGGGACTTGCCTGCATACAGCTCCTTGATCCTTCCGGCCTTCTTCGGTCCGCCTGCAAGAAGCGCATTGGCCAGCCACACCCCGGCACCTCTCCGTCCCCTGGCCATTGCCTTTCGGAAGTACTCCGCAGCCTTGGCCGCCCTCATCTGCCTGAAGTGAATAAGGCCTATGCGGAACAGCGCCTCTGCGGCGACCTGTTGCGACAGCGTGTCAGGCCTTCCACCCTGGCCTGCGGCCATCTCATAATACGCCACGGCCTCCGGGTAAAAACCCTTTCCTTCGTAGAAGCTTCCCTGCAGAAAACGGACCAGGCCTGAATAGTCCGTATCGCCGTGCACCCTGAGGAGGCCGTCGACGGCCTCAGGGTCGCCCTTTCCGCTCAAAAACCCCGCCACCGCCTCCAATAACGCCGCCTTGCCGTGCTCCTCCTGCGACTCATAATACTCGACGAAGGCGTCAAGCTCGGCCAAGACCTCCTCCACATCCTCTCCCCTGAGCCCCATGTGGTCACTCAAGGCCTGAAGCATACGGCCTGTAGAATCCGGCGCTTCACTCCACAACACCTCGATCGCCTTTTCCCTGTAGACCCCGCGCCATCCCTCGTTGAACCGGAGCGGTATATCTTTGTATGCTGCACCACCTCGGGCATTGGTAACCGGTTCAGAAAAATTGTCTGCCTTTTTAACCGGCCCGGCTGATCCGGCCTTGCGGGGAGCCCTGTTGCCGGATGCACCGGCCGCCTTGTCCCGCGCCTTGCTTCCGACCGGATAGAAGTCGAGGATAATCCTGTAGGGGTCGGGTTTGACGCTTTCTACCATGCGAAAGGCCTGTTTGAAGGAAACGATGATATTCGTAAGCGTACCCAGCCTGTCACTCATCACCCTGGTTCCGATGACGCTGAACATGCGCATGGAAGGGAGCCTTTTGGGAAGCTTTTCCGTATCAACGTTACGCAACTGGATATAAACCTTTCCGTCCCTTGCCTTAACGTCGAAGTCAACCTCTTCGGTAAGCTCCACGACCAGGCGCTGGAACTCCCTGTGGTCGCCGGCCCTTACGTCAGTGACAACCGGCAGGGAAGGCCGGGATGCGGCTATTGACGAGGTCCCGGCAAGGAACGGCTGGAACAGACAGATAAGACCAGACAACAACACAACGATCGCCAACCTGCTTGACACCATCTTTACAATCCGTCACCTTGATTTGCGGCACGGTTCAGGGAATGAACCGGAAGATTCAACACGCATCGCAGACCAAAAAATGCAACAATCATGCCAACGCAAGGGACATTGAATGGGTGTCCACCGCTATGAGCAAAAAAACCAATGTTTTTAATAGGTTATTGAGGTTCTGCCGGTCCGGCAAGCCGATTCGGACGGATTTAATTATCGTGATATGGTTGGATATGTGACAGTTTTATGAAGGAAAAACGTCAAGATTATGACTCGCAGGTGAGGCGGATCAGTTGAGGAGCCCTTTCCGCTTCATTTTTTCGATGAGTGTGGTGCGGTTGAGATTCAGAAAATCAGCGGCCTTCTTCTTGACCCCGTCGGCCTTGTGGAGTGCGATCTTTATTAGCTTTCGCTCGAAGTCATCAACAGCGGTGTTGAAGTCCACCCCCTCGGTGGGCAGGTGAAAGGGCTCGAGTGAGGTGGTGAGCTTCTTCTTGAGGATCGAGGCCGGCAGGTCGTCCACGGTTATTGTGCCGTTTTCCTTCAGGACCACGAGCCTTTCGATGAGGTTCACCATCTCACGGACATTTCCAGGCCAGTCGTACTCCTCCAGGATCTTCATGGCTTCAGGATCGATACCGGTGACCTTCTTATTCTTCTTTGTCGAAATAGTTTCGAGAAAGTGGGTGGCCAAAAGTGGTATGTCTTCCCTTCGCTCCCTTAGCGGAGGTAACGAGATAGGGATGACGTTGAGGCGGTAATAGAGGTCTTCTCTGAACCTCTTCTCTGCCACGGCACGTTCCAGGTCCTGGTTGGTCGCTGCTATGATCCGTATGTCCACCTTTATCGACTTTCTGCCGCCTATCCTTTCAAACTCCCTCTCCTGCAACACCCTGAGTATCTTCACCTGGAGCCCCACGCTCATGTCGCCTATCTCGTCGAGGAAGACGGTCCCCTTGTCTGCGGCCTCGAACCTGCCGATCTTGGTGGCGATGGCCCCGGTAAAGGCACCCTTTTCATAGCCGAAGAGCTCGCTTTCGAGCAGCTCCTCGGGGATGGCACCGCAGTTTATAGGTATGAACGGGTTCCCGCTCCTGGAGCTCTGCCTGTGAAGCTCCTTTGCCACGAGCTCCTTTCCGGTACCGCTCTCACCGAGGATAAGAACCGTTGAATCGGTGTCAGCCACCTTCTTTATGATATCCCTGACCGTCTGTATCTGTGGGCTGGTGCCGAGTATCGACTGCTCCCGCTGCTTCTGGAGCTTGAGCTTCAGGGAGTCGTTCTCCTCCTGGATCGCAAGCACCTCCTGCGCCTTTTTAAGGGTAACCAGAAGCTCCTCTCTCCTGAACGGCTTTTTGAGGTAGGAAAAGGCACCGGCCTTCATGGCCTCGACAGCGGTCTCAATTGTGGCGTATCCGGTTATCACGATACAGATTGTCTTGGGGGATATATCCTTTACGGCACGGATGACCTCTATGCCGTTCATGTCGAGGAGTTTCAAATCGGTGAGAACAATGTGAGGAGAGACATCTTCAACGAGCTTTTTCGCCTCTTCACCTCCCGCAACAGTGTAAACCTTGTAGTTCTCAAGCTCGAGCATGTCCGTAAGACATACGCGGGAGGTCTCTTCGTCTTCAACGATCAGGACCTTACAATCCATACATACCTTCGCGCTGATCTCTCTATGCCGTGAAGTATCCCTGAGTGGAAGATTTGAAGCTCCCTGCAGCAAGCTGCATGGAATCTTCTCATGCAAGGAATTATCCGAACTTTATTTCGCTCGCTAACCCCGTAGCACGCTACGTGGAATGCCTGTCTGTGCGTATCCGCACGCAGACAGGTGCTCGCGATGCTTGTTCAAAACGGTACTATTATAACCACGTTTGCGCTCGATGTCAATATTTTGAACAAAAAAAGAAGGGTGTCAAAATTCGACTGCAAACTGAGTGGTCACAAGCTCCCTGGAGCCGCTCTCCTGATACCTGCCGTGGAGGTATTCGAGGCTCCACGATACGTTTTCAAAGAGAAGGTACGAGATCACAATGCCGTACTGCACTTCAGGAAGGTCGAAGAGCTCCTTGGTCCCTTCATACTTTGCTGCGAACTCCAGTCTGCCGTTTATCTGGTAGGCAGCCTCTATGTTGAAGGCGTTTGGTCTATCGCCGTCTACGCCTGAGTCTCCATCAAGGTCCCTGGCATCGAAGTTGTCTGCAGCACCGATATACTCCACGCTGAAGGTCCACTGCCATGCGGTGAGCCTTGCAAGCCCGCCGAATCCGGCCACCGTATCCCCGGTGTACGCGGCATCGAGGAGTCCTGCATCGGTATCAGCTATATCTGAGAGGAGAAACCCTCCTATGTTCAACCACTCAAATGGAGCAAGACTTATTGATACGAAAAAGTCGTCGGCTCCGCCTTCCACATCTCCGTTAAAGGCCCCGGCGGACAAATCCACCGAACCCCGGTGATAATCGATCATTACCGCCTCCTCGTTTGTTTCTCCGAGCGCAAGGGTCAGGGGGTCCGATATGAAGTGGCTTGCAAAGAACACCGAAGGGGATGTACATCCTGCCTGCGACCACACTCAGCCCGTGCGGAGAAGCAACACTTAAGTAGCACACATCGACCTCCATGGGTTCTGTCCCGCCCTCCTCCCAGAGAAAGAGCAGATGGCCCTTGACGAACCGCAACAGGTCCACAGCAAGCCCTAACCCCACGGTCGCAAGAACGATATCAGAGGTATCACCGTATCTGTCATTGTCGTCTGTAAAGCCCTCTACCTCTATGAGTCCTCCGGGGGACGCCAGTTTATTTGGCCGCATAAAACATCAGACTACTGTCTGGTGATGGAGCGGCCGCCCGAAGGACCCAAGCCGAAGGCTTGTAACAGAAGAAACCGCCGACTTCTGTCGGCGAAGTTTTACTGCAACAGTATCCCTGTTGAGCCGCAGTGGGTCATCATTTGACTTACCAGTAAACTGCCTCCTCCACCTCGGGTTCTCTATTTCATAGCCCTGCGACTTACTGAAAACAAGTAACTCGCCCCATTGACTTCACCGGCCGGGTCGAGCATGACCATAAAGGCTTGGTTACAGCTCAGCCGCCGGGGGCAACTCGCCGAGTATGCCGACGCCGGCCTCTCTCCATGCCGTGGAAGTTATCTTCTTATCCACGTCCGGGCTTTCCACGCCGTAAAAGGTAGGCGGCTCGTGCGTTGAGTTTATTATACCGGTTGGCACAAGCAGCATGCCACCCCTGACATTAACCTTCCTCGACACAACAGATCCACGAAGGCCTGCTCCGGCTCCACACCGCCGCTCTGTCCATCCCCGGAAACGGCGTGCTCCACCTCAAGCTCCGAGTCGAACCTTATCCAGTCGTAGAACTCGTGAACAACGAAGAGGACGAAAATGACCACCCTGGGCTAAAGCCCAGGGTATCCTGAAAACTATTAAGGCGATATGGCCTCCGCTACGCCAGCTAAAGCTGGCTTCGCTCCGGGCGGCCATTCCTCCCCGAGCTTAAAAGCTCGGGGTTTCCTGGCCGATTTGATGAATATTATTTTCCGAAATTAAGAACAAGTCTTCTTTCGTGCCTTTCGGACAGGAGGGATTGTCTGGCCGGAGGAGGTCCATCGCGGGTCAGCGTCCGAGGAAGTCTTTTACGAAAGCGGCCGGGGCTTCCTTGAGGAGCCCTGTCTCACCGGCGTGTCTTTCGCTGAAAGGCAGTCCGCTCGAAGCGCGTATACCCGTGCCAAAGACGGCATAGGGCACCGGATCGGAGGTATGGGTCTTCAAGGCCACAGGGGTCGGGTGGTCGGTAAGCACCATCACCCTGTATCCGGCATACCCCTTGAGCCCTTCCATGATCCTGCCTACGATGAGGCTGTCAAAGTCCTCGATGGCCCTTATCTTGTCTTTGAGCAAGCCCTGGTGTCCGGCCTCGTCGGGCGCCTCGACATGCACGCAGACGAGGTCCTTACTCTCCAGCGCCTTCAGCGCATACTCCGCCTTTCCGGTGTAGTTAGTATCTATGTACCCGGTCACACCCGGGACCTTTATGATCTCGAGGCCGGCGTATGCGCCGATGCCGTTCATGAGGTCCACGGCCGATATGATGGCCCCGTCCAGGCCGAAGCGCTCCTTGAAGGTCGGCATCTGCGGTGCCCTGCCATGCCCCCACAACCATATGGAGTCGGCCGTGTTCCTGCCGGCGGCCCTTCTGGATCTGTTCACCGGGTGATCCCTGAGTATCTCCACGGAGCGTTCCATCAGGGACCTTATGAAGTCGGCCCCGTCGCCCTCGGGGAGGTATCCTTCTACCGGCTTGTCGCTTATATCATGGGGTGGGGTGGTCTTCAACCCGTCGGAGCCGCCTTTCCAGACCATGAGGTGACGGTATGACTTCCCCGGATAGAACCTCACCCCTTCGGATGAAAGGGCTTCGTCCAGGCTCTTTATGATATCTCTGGCCTCTTCCGTGGTTATGTGCCCGGCGCTGTAGTCGGCCATGACAGGGAGGTCCTCTTTTCCCGAAAGGGTCACGAGGTTGCACCTGAAGGCGACATCCTCCGGGCCGAGTACGACCCCGATGCTTGCGGCCTCGAGAGGGGCCCTCCCGGTGTAGTACATCTTCGGATCGTAGCCGAGGATACTGAGGTTTGCGACATCGCTCCCGGGGGGGAAACCTTCGGGCACGCTCCTGAAGAGCCCCAATTGCCCCTTTGAGGCGATCGAATCCATGTTAGGGGTTGAAGCATGCTCCAGCGGGGTCTTTCCGCCGAGCTCCTCCACGGGGTTGTCCGACATGCCGTCGCCTATGAGTATGACATACTTCATTGAGCTCCCATGCATATCCTTTGATGACCTCTCCTGTGTCTCACCGTCCCTAAAACCCCATCACGTCTATGATCTCACCCATGTTCGCCGAGACCCTGACAGGCTTAGTCGAGGTGTCGATGGCTGTATCGGGGTCCTTGAGGCCGTGGCCGGTGAGCGTGCAGACGATGGTATCACCGTCTTTCAGTACACCGTGCCTTTTCATCTTGATTGCGCCTGCGATCGATGCGGCCGAGGCAGGCTCGCAGAATATCCCCTCGCGCGAGGCCACGAGCCTGTACGCATCCAGTATCTCGGCATCAGAGACCATGTCTATGGTGCCGCCGCTCTCCTGCTTAGCCTGAAGCGCCCCCTGCCAGCTCGCCGGATCACCTATCTTTATGGCCGTGGCGACGGTGGTCGGGTTCGCCACTGGTCTGCCGAGGACTATGGGGGCCGCACCCTCGGCCTGAAAACCCATCATCTTGGGAAGGCTCGATACCATCCCCTTGTCCCGGTACTCCTTGTATCCCTTCCAATACGCGGTTATATTGCCTGCGTTACCCACCGGAAGAAAGTGATAGGTCGGAGCGTGGCCGAGGTGTTCGCAGACCTCAAAGGCGGCGGTCTTCTGCCCCTCTATCCTGAAGGGGTTGAGCGAGTTCACCATCGTCACCGGGTACCTCTTGGTTATCTCCTTAACCATCGCCAGGGCCTCGTCAAAGCTTCCCCTCACCTCGATGACGCACGCACCGTGAATCATGGCCTGGGAGAGCTTTCCCAACGCCACAG
Source organism: Deltaproteobacteria bacterium (assembly GCA_015492495.1). GTDB lineage: Bacteria > Desulfobacterota > GWC2-55-46 > GWC2-55-46 > DRQE01 > S146-62. The sequence continues at coordinate 15,024 of WGEY01000015.1, forward strand.
AGCCCTCCGGCACGAGCACGTAGGCCTTCATGCCGGCCTTGGCCGCGTACGCCGCGGCAGAGGCCGAGGTGTTGCCCGTTGAGGCGCATATCACGGCCTTGCCGCCCCCCTCCTTTGCCTTGGAAACTGCAAGCGTCATCCCCCTGTCCTTGAAGGAACCCGTGGGGTTAAGCCCCTCGAACTTCAAAAGGAGCCTGACCTCGCCCAGTATGTCCTTGAGCCCCCGCGCCTCTATGAGCGGGGTGTTGCCCTCCTTGAGGGTTACGATCGCATCATCCCTTATCTCAGGGAGATGCTCCCTGAACTCGTTTATGATCCCTCTCCAGAGTCCCTTTCTAAGCAGTTCCACCGCCGGTCTCCTCTATCCTTATGTACATGGTCCTGTCGACCACGACGTCGAGCTTTTCGATCTCCTCAACGGCCGAGCGGAGTTCCCTTTCAGAGGCGTTGTGTGTTATTATCACAAGCGGGACGGCCCCGCCCTTGCGTCTTCCCTTCTGAATGACCGAGGATATGCTTATATTGTGTGTGCCCAACACACCGGATATCCTTGACAGCACGCCGGGCCGATCCATCGCCGAAAACCTCAGATAGTAGGGCACCTCTATATCCTCTATCCTCTTTATCCTTATATCTCTCACCGCATCCTTGGTACAGTTGAGCGGGGGTATCCTCGAGCCCGTGCTTTTCATGATATCCCTCGACATATCGATGACATCGGCTACAACAGCGCTCGCAGTCGGCATCATGCCTGCGCCCTGGCCGTAGAACATGACCGGCCCCACCACGTCCCCATCGATGTGGACGGCGTTGAAGACACCGTCGACCGGTGAAAGCGGGTGTGAAAGAGGGATCATCGTGGGGTGCACCCTCGCCTCCACGAGCCCGTCCTCGCATTTTGCGATTGCAAGGAGCTTTATCTTGTAGCCGAACTCCCTGGCGAAGGCAACGTCTATGCCGGTTATCCTGGTTATGCCCTCGGTATATATATCGTCGAGGCTTATGTATGTACCGTAGGCGAGGTCTATGAGTATGGCAAGCTTGTGTGCCGTGTCTATGCCCTCGACGTCATAGGTCGGATCGGCCTCGGCATACCCCCTTGCCTGTGCATCCTTCAACACCTCTTCGAACCTTCCTCCCTCGTTCGTCATCCGGGTGAGTATATAGTTCGCCGTACCGTTTATTATGCCGTAGATCGAACGCACCCTGTTGGCAGCAAGCCCCTCCCTCAGGGCCTTGATTATGGGAATGCCGCCGCCGACGCTGGCCTCGAACCCTATACCCAACCCCTTCTCTGCCGCCGACTGGAATATCTCCCTGCCATGGGTCGAAAGCAGGGCCTTGTTGGCGGTCACCACATGCTTGCCGCGCTCAAAGGCCTTGAGGATTATATCCCTTGCAGCGGTCGTCCCGCCAATGAGCTCCACGACGATGGATATCTCCGGGTCATCTATCACGTCGTCGACACTCGTCGTAAGGATCTCACCCGGCACATCCACCCCCCTGTCCCTCTCTATATCCCTGTCCGCTATCCTCTTGAGCACCACCTCGCAGCCGAGCCTGTCCCTTATGATCCGGCTGTTCTCCTTGAGCACCCTTACGACCCCGGTGCCGACGGTGCCGAAGCCTACAAGCCCCACGTTGATCCTCTTCATCGTCACATTCTCTCCTCGAGTCAACCGACCTTTGGTATCCTTGCCTCGAACGCCTTCTTTATGCCCTTGGCGGCCTGCCTTATTCTATGCTCGTTCTCAACGAGCGCAAGCCTGACGTACTCGTCACCGTACTCGCCGAAGCCTATCCCCGGAGAGACGGCGACCTTCGCCTCCTTCAAGAGGAACTTCGAGAACTCCAGGGACCCCATATGGCGCAGCTCCTCCGGTATCCTCGCCCACACGAACATCGTCGCCCTGGGCCTTTCTATCTTCCAACCGGCCCTTGCAAAGCTCTCTATGAGGGTGTCACGCCTCGAGCGGTACACCTCGCGGGTCCTTTCCACGCACTCCTGCGGCCCGTTCAGGGCTATGATCGAGGCTATCTGGATGGGCTGGAACATCCCGTAGTCGAGGTAGCTCTTTATGCGGGTAAGCGCCCCTATGAGCTTACTGTTACCCACGGCGAAGCCTACCCTCCAGCCCGGCATGTTGTAACTCTTTGACAGGCTGAAGAACTCCACACCCACGTCCTTTGCACCCTTCACCTCGAGGAGGCTCGGTGCCCTGTAGCCGTCGAACACTATATCGGCGTACGCAAGATCGTGGATGACCATCATGTCGTGTTCCCTGGCGAAGTCCACCATCTTGACGAAAAACTCCCTTGTGACGACCTCGGTCGTGGGGTTGTGCGGGAAGTTGATGATGATGAGCTTGGGCTTCGGCCATACCTCCTTGGTTGCCTTCTGCAGTTCGTCAAAGAAGTCAACACCCGGAAGAAGCGGTATACTCCTCAAATCACCCCCCGCGATTATCACGGAATAGGCGTGTATCGGGTAAGTCGGATTCGGAACCAGCACCACATCACCCGGCCCTACGACCGCAAGGGCCAGGTGCGCAAGCCCCTCCTTGGAGCCGATGGTGGCAACGGCCTCTGCATCGGGATCTATGTCCACGTCGTAGCGCCGCTTGTACCAGTCCGCTATTGCGAGCCTGAGCTTGTAGATCCCCCTCGAGGCGGAGTAACGGTGGTTACGCGGATTGCGTATGGCCTCCTCGAGCTTGTCGACTATATGGGCGGGCGTGGGCTGATCCGGGTTCCCCATGCCCAGGTCTATTATGTCCTCTCCGCGGCGCCTGGCCTCTGCCTTCAGGTCGTTGACTATGTTGAAGACATACGGCGGAAGCCTCTTTATCCTATGAAAATCTTCCATAACAGTTACTATCTCGGTTGTATCTCGCCGGAGCTCAAGCCATGGAACACACAAAGGACAACCCTCACCCTACTTACCGCCTGAAGAGCGCCCCGGCGTTGTATGAGCTCCTTACGAACGGCCCTGAGTAGACGTTCGGAATCCCTATCCTCCTTCCGTACTCCTCGTACTCCTTGAAGGCCTCGGGGCTTACGTACTCCTGCACCTCGAGGTTATACCTCGTCGGCTGGAGGTACTGTCCTATGGTGACGACATCACACCCAACGCACAGAAGGTCGGCAAGCACATCCCTGACCTCCTCGCCGCTCTCACCCAGTCCGACCATCAAGCCGGATTTTGTGAACGCCCCGTTCTCCTTTGCCCGCAGTAATATATCCAAGGACCTCAGGTAGTCCGCCTGTGGCCTCACCTCCGGGTACAATCGTGGAACGGTCTCCACGTTGTGGTTGAATACGTCCGGACCGGCTTCTAACACCACCCTCAGCGAGGCCGGATCGCCCATGAAGTCCGGGGTGAGCACCTCAACGGACACGCCCGGAATGGCCTCCTTCAAGGCCGTTATCGTTGATGCGAACTGCTCCGCTCCCCCCAGCGGAAGATCGTCCCTTGTGGGCGAGGTTATGACCACGTGGCCGAGGCCGAGCTCCTTGGCGGTCAGGGCGATATTAGCCGGCTCATCGGCATCGACATCGAGCGGCGTGGAGCGCTTCTCAACGCTGCAGAAGCCGCACCGCCGCGTGCAGACATCGCCCAATATCATGAAGGTGGCGGTGGGCATTGAAAAACATTCGCCGATGTTGGGACACCTGGCCGATTCGCAAACCGTATGAAGCCCCCTCCTGCGAAGGGTCTTCTTCATCCCGTGAAGCATCCTGGGATGCCCGAGCGTCCTTCTTAAGTAGGAAGGAAGCCTTTTCCTCGATGTACGTACCTTGGGTTTTATCAACTGTCCCATGTCACCCCTTGAAGGCGCCCACAGCCCTTCGGTTCCTAAGGATCAAAGATATAAAATTAACACTTTTTTCCCTGGATTACAATACCTATAGCACCGAGACATGGTATGCGTAGAACCCCCTTGTGGCGGCCCAGGCTTTTGAATCCGTGGGGCAGAAATGGGCCTCTTCACAACAATGCAGCAAAGAGACCATGTAGATACCACCTTACCGACGAGGACGCACCGCGCATACACAGGCGCATGCCGAAGCCTCCGAAAGGCTGGTTTGCAGCTTGCAAAGGGAGCCTTTATTGTCTGGCTAAGCGAGCAGGACAGTTGAAAAACGGACAAAGCGTCTAATCGTGAAACTTCACGGAAGGAAGTTGCCAGGGAGCCCCCGCAGGCATCCGCCACGATAAGGTTCTCCATCCACCAAATCCGGCCCTGTTACGCACCCCTCTCAAACAACCGTCCCCTCTCGATAAAATCCATAGTCGCCGGTATGTCCTTACTGTCCCTCAGCGATTCGAGGTCATCAATCGTATCTATATCGTACCACTCCCTGAGGACCCTCACGGTCATTCTGGCCGTCCCGGCCCTCTTCATCGTCGCTTCAAACACCCTGGAGGTGCTCCACGGTATGTCGACAAACGGCACATCAGACAAGGTGTTCATGGCCACGAGGTAATAACCGCCGTCACGGGTAGGCCCTATGACAAGCGCGCCCCTTATCTCCTCCAGCGTCCGGAAGGCATCCTCTACGCTGTCGAGCGGGATATCCGGGCTGTCGCTGCCGACCACGCAGACACGCTTGTATCCCTTGTTGAAAAGACTACCGAAGACGTTGTGGAGCTTTTCGCCGAGGTTCCTGCCCCTCTGCGGCATGAGTTCACATCCCTTGGGGACCATATCTGATATCTCGTTCTGCCTGAAAGGCGGTGTATAAAAGGCGAAGAGGTCCGCATCACCGAGCGCCCCCATGCGCGCGAATATATCGACAACGAAGGCCCTGTAAAGCCCGGCCGCCTCCTCGTGGGTAAGCGGCGGGACGAGCCGAGTCTTCACCCTGCCAGGTTCGGGCGCCTTTACCATGACCGCAAGCGCATTCTCACTCGACATAATGGATACCGAGAGCCCCCTTTCCCCTTACGGTTTTCACGATACGGGCGGTCGTGCACCCTTATAGATGTTCGCACGGGTACCTGGATGGTACCATAGTAATACGGAATGAGACAAGAGGAGATGTTTAATCCGGCCGTAAACCGGGCATGCCACTATGCCGGTGAGAGGAGACTGGGTGCAGGCGCGCCGTTTTATGCATCTTCGGTTTAAGCATCTTCGGGTGGTTGCGACGGGCAGGGCGCTGGGATGGTGAATGCCGGAGGGTCCGGGTGCAAAGCACCCGGACCCGGCCGTGTGGCTTGATGACAGAAAAAACTGTGCCGAACCGTCAGCACTTTTTTCTCATCCGCCTTCTTCTCCACGCGGCAAGGGCTGCGATACCCGAACCGAGGAGCAGGTAGGAGGACGGTTCCGGCACGGTCGAGACGGCCTCGAGGGCGTTTATGTTCTCGCTGTTGAGGCCGAAGGTACCTGAGACATCGAACGCCGTATCCCACAGGTGTCCGCCGTGGAAGAGAAAAGATGCCGGGTTCACACCGTCCCAGACCCAAATCTCGCCCCCGTCGAAGGCGCCTGCTATGGGCGCGATGCTGAACATGATCATCTCGCCGTTGGTCATCATCGCGTCCAGGTCGATATAGTCCGTGGAACCGGTCCACCCTATGGCCGCGGCGATACAGGGAGGTTCCATTCGGCAAATAACGTACGGCATGGGGAGGAAAATGCCGAGATCAAAAGTGTAAAGAATACCGACAGCAGTTCCCCCTGGAAGGACGGCACGAAAAGGCAAGAAAATCGTGTTGATTCCGGCAGTAATATAGCGCCGTTTACCACGCATCTCAAAAAAGGAAGTTGTTGACATCAGGTATATTTCGGAGTTGCAAAGAAATCCGATACCCTTCTCAAGGGGCTACGGACAGGTCCCTGTACCTTACCCTTCTTATGAAGCCGCTGAACGGTCTTCCGTCCACCTCGATGTAGGGGTCCGGACCGAAGTAGTTGAGGGGTCCGGCGCTCTGGGGAGGCTCGAGCACTATGTCCCTGCCCCTCGAAAAGAGGAGCCTGTCTGCGTCGATGGAGCCGAAGTAGTAGTCCCGCATGGAGGGGTTCTTTTCGGCCTCGGATATGTCCACCGGGACCCAGCCGCTTCCGGGCAGAAAGAAGCTCGCCCAGCAGTGATACCCGCCCCGCGCCTCTGCGCTGCCAGCTCCTATGGGTATTCCCATCTCGAAGACGACCGGTATGGACTGAATCTGCAGGAGCGAAGTGAAAAAGGAATGAAAGTCCGTGCAGTTGCCCTTACCCTTTCCCCCGCCGGCTATGGCCACGCACACCCTCCTTACATCCCCCCTGCCCCAGCCGGGTACATTTTTATCGTAGTCCATGTTCCTGAGCACAAAGTCGTACACGGCGCGCGCCCTGGCGATTATGCCCTTCCTGCCCCCGGCGGCCTTCGCGGAAAGCGACTTTACCCTCGCATCGTGCACCGCAAGGCGGCTCGGCTCGAGGTACAAGGAAAAGGCATCCCTGTCCACGGCTTCGATTCCGACATCCCTGTCGAGGTCCGCACTGAGCTCCCTCCTTTCAACGACCAGCCTCATGGAAAACCCGAAGGTTCCGCCGGCCGGATCAGGCTCAAAGTAGATCATCCTGTTCCCCCACCGTTTGTCGTAGCCCACCCTGAAGGGTGCAGGGGAGTCGATCTCCATGTCAAGGATGGTCTGCGTACGGTCGTCAGGCGGGTACGGCACCCACACGCGCACCTTCCTGCTGCCCTGCGGAATTCCCCTCGCCTCAACCGTGTAGACGACCTCGAAGGTCCTCATTCCAGCCAGCACATCCTGCGGCGAAAGGACGATCAAGACCGCGGCGACAAGTATGGATATCCATACGGAGACAAGCCTCTTCATGAAATCCTCGTAACAATTGTTCTCATGTACGGGGAAAACGGAACGATACCATAGCTGCATGGCATCATGCCCGAAGGCAGGGCCGTACCGAAGCAGTATGCAGACCCGTGGTGCGGACGCATGACCTTCGAACGCAGTGAGGTTCGTCCACACCCTCCCGCGGGGTATGGATCAGTCTCTTGACTGATCTTCCTTTCTCTTCTTCCTTTCCTCTTCCTTCTTCATAGAACACTCGGGGCAAGCATACATCTTGCGGTGCTTAACCGTAAGCCTGTCGTAGCCCTTGTCCAGCGCAACCCTTACAACCGAGTCGGTCTCCTTCCCGCAAAAGTCACACCTCAACATACCGGTCCTCCTCTTTCCTGTATACGGTCTTTGGCTCGGACCCGGCACGGCCGAGCGCGGCGAGTGCTGCATCGAGCCGGCCACCTTCCACCGTGATTACAAGGTCACAGTAGGCGGTGAGCGCACTCGGCGCAGGATCGAGCCTGAAGGGGACCCCCTCGGCCCTGAGGACACTCTCCGCCTTCAGGACCCTGTGGGTCGAGCCGAAGGCAAGCAGGTATTTAACGGCCATGGGAAGGAAAGTTAACAGATTTTCGAGGGATTGGCAATAGGGAAGCCGCAGGCGCGCATGTACGCAGCTCCGCATGCCCGCCCATCCAACTCGCCGTCGGATCAAGGTAACGTCAAATATTTTGTGTCATAAGGAAAGGGGCAGCGGTTCGTTGTTTTTTGTTTTCATAGGTAAAGACTGCGTATAGTATTCTTTCGATGCTCGTTCTGTCGCTGAAGACCCCCATGGGTCTTGTCCTCCTACGTACCTCCCG
>WGEY01000016.1 GCA_015492495.1 Deltaproteobacteria bacterium
GTCCGCAGCGACGAGATGGTCGTTATAAGCCAGAACTGGGACGAGATAAGGCGGTTCATGTGGAACTATGTGGGGATCGTCAGGTCCAACAAGAGGCTCGAGAGGGCTAAAAGAAGGATAGAACTGCTGAAGGGAGAGATAAACGAGTATTACTGGGACTTCGTCGTGACACCAGACCTGATCGAGCTGAGGAACATAGCAACAGTGGCCGAGCTCATAATAGACTCCGCGATGTTGCGAAGGGAAAGCCGCGGGCTGCACTACAACATAGACTACCCTGAGCCGGACGAGAGGTTCAGGAAGGATACCGTGCTCAGGAAACCGGCCGGCTCTGAGTCGGCTTCATAGGGCGGGCATGGGCTGGCCGGTCAGTATGTAGAACCTGAGGGTGAATGTGGTCCCCTTCCCCTTTTCGCTCTCCACCTCTATCATCCCCTTGTGATCCTGTACTATCCTGTACGTAATGGTGAGCCCCAGACCGGCACCGGTCATCTTGGAGGTGTAGAATGGGTGAAAGATGTGCCTCAGGAACTCCTCATCCATGCCGGCACCTGTATCGGATATCTTTACAACGATGGTATTGTCGTCCTCGGCGAAGGTGCGTATCAGGATCTCGCCTTCGTCGGCAATGGCCTCGATGGAGTTCTGCAGGATGTTGAAGATGGCTATCTTCAGGTTGGTGGGATCCATGTAAAAGGCCGGGGGCTCTTCCATCAGCTCCGTCTTGATTGTGATCTTCTTCGTTCCGATGATCCCCCTTGCCTCCTCCACGGCCTTGTTGATGACCTCGTTGATATTTCCGGGCTTCAGGTTCGAGACGAGTATCCACTTGTACTCGTCTATCCTCTGCATCATCCTCTCCATTCTTTCGACCGACTTCATTATGGCCTCGGCATAGCGCTTGTGCTCCTCGTCGTTCTCGTGCTCGTAGAGCCTGCGCGCCATTCCGCCGATCGAGGTTAGAGGGTTTCGTATCTCGTGGGCTATGCCGTCAACCATCTCGCCGAGCGCGGCCATCTTCTCGCTCTCGCGAAGCCTGGCCTGAAGCGCCCTCATCCGCAAAAGCGACTTCACCCTGGCCGAGACCTCGACCAGGCTGTAAGGCTTCACGATGTAATCCTCGGCCCCGATTTCGAGCCCCAGGAGCTTGTCCTCGAGTTCAGACCTGGCGGTGAGCATCACAATGGGTATGTAGCGCGTCTCCTCCTTTGACTTGAGCCTCCTGCAGGCCTCGTATCCGTCCATCTGGGGCATCATTATGTCGAGGAGGATCAGGTCCGGGTGGAACTCATCGACCTTCTTGAGCGCCTCCACCCCGTTCGACGCCATATCTACTTCGTAGCCGTCCGCCTCCATCTTGCTCGAAAGCAGTATCCGGTTCTTCTCGTTATCGTCTACGATTAGTATCCTGGGTTTCATCGCACTGGTTACGAATGACGACTCCGGATGTTTCCCGGTTTTTCCTATGATTAATCAGAGGGTCTTAAACGGTTTCTACTGCATATGACGCCGACCCCGCTGCAGGCTGCGGGAGATATGCTCTCGGCAGATCTTCGGCAACCCCGGAGAAGCTCAGTCTTCGATCTACGCGGCTTCCCGGGATTGGAGAGAGCTGAAAAGCCCCTCCTCCCGCTTGGCCGGTTTTTTCTGCTCGCCTTATTGCGCTCCTGTGTCATGCGAGTCGGCGAGCGGCCGATGCTTTGCACAACCTTTAAAAGCGGAGTTTCACCGTGACGAACGGTCCGTCGAGCGTGAGATCGGCCTCATCGTCGCCCTTCTCGGCATACAACTTCAGGTACCTGTAGCCGCCGGAGAATGTAACAAGCGGTGCTGGCTTGTAGTTGAGGACACACTCCGCGTCGACGAGGTAACCGTTTCCTCCCACGCTTATGCCGGTAACCTCTCCACCCAGGCTGAGGAACACGGGAAGCCCAACCTGGAACGTAACGCCTACCGCCGGCAGCGGCACCCCCATGCTCTCGGATTCGCTGATCGTGCTCGACTCAAGCTCTGCGTCGATGTCGAAGTACTTCACCTCGAAGATCACCCCGAGACGGTTTCCGAGGGCGTCGATTACATCGTACTCGTATCCCAGCCTGTGGTAGGTCACATCAAGGCTCGAATCCACAAAGGTATTGGCGCTGTAGGTCCTGCCGTTGAATGTTATAGACTTCGAGATTGTCTTCGCCCCGTCCCAGCTTAACGGCAAGTATGCGTACCTTATCCTGTGCCTGCCGAGTCCGATGCTGATCCTTGCTTCGTAAAAGTCCTCGTCGTCCATCCCAAGATCGTCCGTGAGATCTATATCAGTACCGGTTATGTTATTGTCAGTAACCTTCAAATCGGCATCGAGGTCGGTGAGCCAGTACCTTCCCTCGACGCCTACAAGCGCATCCGCACGCGAGTTGATAAAAACGAGGGATGCAAGGATGACTACGGCCATGAACGCTCTTTTCATGATCCAATCCTCCTCGGGAAAACTTTGCCGGGTTTTTCCTTGACAGTCGGGGCTTTCTAAAGTAGCTTGGTCTGTATCACAGGTTACTTATTGAAAGTGTATACCAACATCGCATGCTGTTCAAACTGTTTTTGATATTCACGGTCATACCCGTTGTCGAGCTTGCGCTGCTGATAAAGATCGGAACCGTGATCGGCACACTCAATACGGTCCTTCTGGTTATCATCACGGCACTCGTCGGCGCCTTTCTGGTAAAGCTGGAAGGGTTGAATGTCGTGGTGAGGTTCCAGAGGGCGCTCCACCAGGGGATTTTTCCGGCCAGGGAGATCTTCGACGGCGCGATGATTCTTGTAGCCGGGGCGCTGCTCGTGACCCCGGGCGTGCTGACCGATATAGCAGGTTTCCTGATGGTATTCCCCCCTACCAGGAGGCTTCTGCAGAAGCTGATCAGGCGGTACGCGGAAAAGAGGTTCATCACCATTAGGCTGCCGTAGCATAAGACGGTCACGTCATCTCCTTACAGGAATGTCGCCTTCCCCTGCAAGGTGCCGGTGAGAGCCGGATGCCCGACGCAACATTAAAGTCGGGCGTCAGGGTGCACACATACCGTGCCTAGCGTACCGGTGGAAGAGGTCTGTCTGCAGACTACCGTTGTCTCATCGCCTCGATGAGGATCTTCGCCACCTCGGGCCTGGAGAACTCAGGCGGCGGGGTCTTGCCCTCCCTCAGCATCTCCCTCACCTTCGTGCCCGACAGCGTTATGTGGTCTGACGAATCATGCGGACAGGTCTTGTAGGAGGCCATCGAGCCGCACTTCTTGCAGAAGAAGGTGTAGTCGAAGAAGAGCGGGGTTATGCCTATGGCCTGCGGGTCGAACTCGTCGAATATGTAATGGGCGTCGAAGGTGCCGTAGTAGTTGCCCACGCCTGCGTGATCGCGGCCGACGATGAAGTGTGTGCATCCGTAGTTCTTGCGTATGATGGCGTGGAAAACGGCTTCTCTCGGGCCCGCGTACCTCATCGCCGCCGGGAAGACCGCCAGGAGCACCCTGTCCTTGGGATAGTAGTTCTCCATCAAGGCCTCGTAGCAGCGCATCCTCACGTCTGCCGGTATGTCATCCTTCTTGGTCTCTCCGACGAGCGGATGGATCATGAGGCCGTCGACGGCCTCGAGCGCGCACTTTTGAAGGTACTCGTGCGCGCGGTGAATGGGGTTGCGCGTCTGGAAACCCACTATCCTCTTCCAGCCCCGTTCCTTGAAGAGCGCCCGCGTCTCACAGGGATCCAGCCTGTACTGGGTGAAGTCCTTGTGCTCGGGCCTCTTCAGAACAGAAACCCTTCCGCCGAGTAGAACATCACCCATCTCGTAGACCTTTTTCACGCCCGGATGGGCGTCTTCGGTCGTGCCGTAGACCTGCAGGGCCTCCTTTTCCTTGTCATGGGGAAAGATCTCCTCGAGGTGCAGCACGGCCAGTATCTCGCCGTCTGCATCGGCAAGCGCCACGTCCTCTCCCTCCTTGAGCCGGTCGGCGTTCTCCCTGGAGGTTGAAAGGGTCACCGGAATGGTCCAGGGCAGACCGTTTTTGAGCGTCATGGTATCGATGGTCGAGTGGTAGTCGTCCCTGCACATGAAGCCCTCGAGCGGGCTGAAGCCTCCTATGGCGATGAGTTCCAGGTCGGATATCTCCCTGTCGTTGAGGGTGATCCTTTCGAGCTCCGGGGCCTTCCTGGCCACCTCCTCGCGCTCCCTGTCTTCGAGTATCCTGTTCACGAGTTTTCCGCCGTGCGGTTCGATTGCACCTGTCATTTACTCACTTCCTCCTTCGTTTGATATATGGATTCCACACTCCTTCTTATCGTCCGATCTGTTGAACCACCTCCACCTGCCGGAGCGGGGAGGCTCTCCCTTAAGGAGCGGTGTCGAGCATATGATGCAGCCCACGCTGTCGTAGCCCTTGTCGAAGAGGACGTTGTACGGCACATTGTGCTCCTTTATGTAGCGCCGTATACTCTCCATGTCCCAGTCGGCAAGCGGGGCGAGCTTCAGTATCTTCCTTCCACCCTCCTCTACCACGGACGCCTTCTTGACGTCCTTCCTGTAGCCGGACTGATCCCTCCTCAGACCCGTTATCCATACGTCCACTGTCTCGAGGGCGCGCCTGTTCGGCTCGACCTTGCGGACGTAACAGCAGTACTCCTGCTTGGCCTTGTCCATGAAAAAGAGGTATTCGCCGAACCTGTCCACCATGTCCTTGAGGAGCCGCTCGTCCGGCACGAACCTCTCCACGCGAAACCCGTAGCGCTCCTCAAAGGCGCGTATGGTCTCGTAGGTCTCCGGGTGGAGCCTCAGGGTATCTACCGTAAAGACCCTGAACCTCTTGAAGTGCCTGCTGGCCATGTCGATTATCACCGAGCCCGTTAGCTGGAAGCTGGTGCCTATCGCCGCCCGGTCTCCGAAGTTTGCAAACGCCCACTTGATAAGCTCCTCGGCATCCATCCCGTTCAGCTCGTCGAGCAGGGCCTTGTCTTCGATGTCGAGCATCTTCAAAACTTCACGTATCCTTTCTCCTCGAGATAGCCGATTATGGTCCTCGTAGACTCCTCGACCGAGAGCCTGGATGTGTCTATGGTTATCTCGGGGTCCAGTGGCTCCTCATACGGCGCGGAGATACCTGTGAACTCCTTTATCTCGCCTGCGCGCGCCTTCTTGTAGAGCCCCTTGACGTCGCGCTCCTCGCAGACCTCTACAGGGCACTTGACATAGACCTCGATGAACTCGCCTTCCTTCTGCAGCGCCCTCGCCTCCTCCCTGTCCTTCCTGTAAGGGGATATGAACGCGGTTATGGTTATGATGTTCGCATCCGTAAAGAGCTTTGCGACCTCTCCGATGCGGCGAATGTTTTCCGCACGGTCCTCCGGGGAGAAGCCCAGGTTCTTGTTGAGGCCGTGGCGGATGTTGTCGCCGTCGAGTATGTATGCCTGGTGGCCGTTTTCAACGAGCGCATGCTCGAGCTCCACGGCTATGGTCGACTTTCCGGCACCCGAAAGACCGGTAAGCCAGATGGTAACACCCTTCTGGCGCATCAGCCTGATCCTGTCCTCCTTGGTGATCTTTCCGTGGTGCCAGGTAATGTTCGTACTCTTCTGTTCTGCCATGATCTATCCTCCGGATGGTATTGATGGTTGCGCGTCCGCCCTCCTATTCTTCTTCTTCGAAGACGACCACCTCGCAGGGTGCCTTCTCAACGAGTTCGTCCACTACCGACCTGGAAAAGTACTTCATGAACCCCGAAGTCTTTCTTTTCACCACCACGGCGGTGCTGACGTTGTGAGACTCGATCACCTCGATCACCTTCTCAACGAAGGCCCCCTGGGCAGTAACCGCATCGAAGTCGATGTTCTCCTCCATAGCCCTCACCTGAACCTTGCCGATCTCCTCGTAGCCGCGCTGCCGGTACTCCTTCATTATGGCCTCTGTCAGGCGCGTAGACGGTTTGTCGCCGATGAAGCCTATGTCGGTGAACCTGTCGAAGACCTCGTTCGTTAAACCGGTATCTATTACGTACAACGCGACCAGCCCTGAGCCCTCCTTCTTTGCCTTGTCCACGGCAAAGTCAATGGCCCTGGAAGTGGTCCTGGAGGTCGAAAGCACGATCAGTATGTTCTTCTTCATTATCTGCTGCACCTCAAGACCCGAGCCCCACAAGCGGCCAGTAGAACCTCACCGCAAGATTGAAGACTATCCAGGCGGTCAGGCTCATAAGCACCCCTACCTTCGCCATATCGCGCACGGTCAGGTAGTTGGAGGATACGGCGATCGCATTGGCCGGTGTTGAGAGCGGAAGGCTGAAGGCCAATCCGGCCGGGACCGCGATCGAGTACGTCACTATCGCAGGGTCCATGTCGAACCTCCCGCTTATACCTATGGCCACGGGCAAAAGTATGGCTATGACCGCGGCGTTGCTTATACCTTCTGTAAGCACCAGCGTGAACAGGGAAAAGATCGCTATCGCGGTCAGCGGGCTCGTAACCCATCCGCCTATGACCTTCTCCGCCATCCAGTATGCGGCCCCGCTCCTTTCAAGCGCGCTTCCCAGGATTATGGCGCCGCCGTACATGAGTATTATGCCCCAGTTGACGTACTCCTCTATGTCCTTCCATCTGACGAGCCTGAAGACAAAGAGCACCACCACCGAGGTCAACGCTATGGTCGCAAGCCCGGTGGTGCTGCCCCAGATCGCCCATGATATTATCGTAAGCACAAGGACCGTGCCCACGGCGTACTCGTTGGAGCTCATCTTGCCCATGGCGTGTATGCGCCTTGCAAGGAGCTCATGGGCCTTGCCCACGCTCTCGACGTCTATCCTGAAGGCCCTGGTAAGCACGAGGTAGCCCACCAACAGCATGACCGCCACGAGAGGAAAGACCGCCACCATGTAGGTGAAAAAGTCTATGGTGGCCCCAGTGGTCTCGTGGAGGATACCCACGGCAAGCGGGACCCTGGCGCCGCCGAGGAAGGTGGCCACACCACCTATGACGCATCCCCAGGCAAGGGAGAGAAAAAGCAGCTTGCCGTAGCCCGACCTGCCGGGCTTGAGGCCGATCCCCTTGGCGATATCAAGCACTATGGGAAAGAGCATTGCAGCGACCGCGTGTTCGGACATGAAGAACGAAAGAACGGACGCAAGCAGGTAAATGCTTATGAGAAGCCTTTTCGGGGACGCCCCGGACTTCTCCATTATCGCCAGCGCTATGCGGTTCGAAAGCCCCGAATGCATCACCGCACCGGCGAGGATGAACGCACCGAGGATGAAGAATACGGCCTCGTTGCCGAAAAGACCGTACACCTCGTCGCGCGGCAGCACACCCAGGAGCGGCACCAGCACTATCGCAAAGAGGCTGGTTATGGCCAGCGGGATTACGTTCGTGACCCAGAAGACCAGGCACAGCAGGAATATGGCTATGGCGTTCTTGCCCTCAGGTGTGAGGCCCGCCGGAACCGGCATGGTGACCACATACCAGAAGAGGAGCAGCACGCACAAAAAAAACAGAGGTCTCAGCCCCTTCAGCCCGAGGAGCACCCATATCGACCTTCTGTCTATCTCCACACCCACTGCTGGACCCCGGCGCTCTAATGTTCGGAGGAGTCCAGGGGGTCCTTGACCTCTTTGACCCTGAGTTTCCTCCTCAGTGTTGATAGCCCCCAGGCTGTCTTCAAGCCGAGCCTTGTCTTATAGAACTGCTCGAAGAGGGAACGAACCCCCCGCTCGTGCTCGCCCACGAGCAACCTCCCCTCTATGGGGGTGGTTACAACACTTATGTCTCTGACCCACAGCATGTTGATGTTGTTCTTCTTGACCGCGTTGTAAAGGTGCCTGTACACCGGTATTATTATCTCGGCGTTGAGGGGTTCTATTCTCAACGCCTTGCCGGGCTGCGGCCTGTAAATCGGGAGTATGGGCACGACCCCCATGCTCGTAAGGAGGTCTATTCCCATGCAGGTGGAACCGGGCGGTTCGAGCCCCACGATCAGGTGTGAGGCCACCGTGCCGTTCGGGAAGACCGAGGCCGCGTACCTGAGCGCCTCTATGTACCTCTCCCTGCCTATCAACGTCGCCAGGCCCGGGCAGATCGATTCGAAGAGCTCCTTGTCGAAGAGCTCCATGTTGTAGAGCACCGAATCGGCGCCCACTGCGTATGTCTCGTCGATCCACCTGTTCTTCTTCGGCGGCAGGGCCTCGACGGCCACGAGACAGTTGAAGTGTTTCTTTATGGCCCTTATGTAAGGGGCGAGGTGCTCTATGCCCCCGTCGTCCCCTTCCCTGAAGCCTATGGAGAGGTATATTATCTCCGAAGCACCTTCCTTTAAGACCACCTCCACGGTCTCGAGGACCTCGTCGACGCTGTAAACCTTTTCCGCCGCATTCGGATCGTCGAAGCCTCCGGCGCAGTAACGGCATTCTACGTCCCTGTTGAAGAAATCACACCTTCGCGACGGGGTAACGACCGCGTAACTCCCGTGCACGGTGACTATGTCGGAGAACTTGACACCTGTCGAGGTCGACCTCTTGTAGAAGCCAGGCGTCGGTACGACCTTTACGGGGACTTCGTCATCGCCGTCGGTTATCGCATACCCCCCTGCCCTCCTCTTCTTCAGCAGGTAGGGAGAGTCCTTTGTGAACTCCTCGCCGCATGGCACGTTTACGAGGGTACCCTTTGAAAGAACGATGTCTATCCCGGCCCCGGCACGTCCGGCGAAGGGTTCCATGCCGTCCGGAGTCCCCTCCAGGCGTATCCCCCTCAGCATCAGGTCTATCTTCAGCGTGCCGGGGTTATGGAGATAGCTTTTTTGCATCGTTTTTTCGGAGGATACCGATTATCGACGTTTGAAGCGGCATATCATTTTGTTGCCGTCCTCAGATCGCAAACAGCGTCTTCATAGGCGACGAGCTCCTTTATCGTGGCCTTCTCGCCACATAGCGCACATTCGGGGTCCTTTCTCACCTTCACCTTTCTGAAAGACATCTTGAGCGAATCGAATATCAGGAGGTTTCCGGCCAGGCCCTCGCCTATGCCGAGTATCTCCTTTATGGTCTCAACGGCCTGTAGTACTCCTATGACACCCGCGAGCGCCCCGAGGACCCCCGCCTCCTGGCAGCTCGGCACAAGCCCCTTTGGCGGCGGCTCCGGGTAGAGGCAGCGGTAACACGGATAATCTTCATGCCCCTTGAAGACCGAGAGCTGTCCTTCGAACCTGAACATGCTCCCCGACACGAGCGGTTTCTTTTCGAAAAAGGCCGCATCGTTCATCAAAAATCTCGTCGGAAAATTGTCGGAGCCGTCCAGCACGACGTCATAGTCCCTTATGACCTCCCGGATATTGTCCGCGGTAAGACGCTCTTCGTAGGTGACAACGTTTACGTCGGGGTTGAGCTCCTCGATGGTCTTCCTGGCGGAGACGGCCTTGTGCACACCTATGCGGTTGTTGTTGTGGATGATCTGGCGCTGCAGGTTGCTCAGGTCAACGTGGTCGCCGTCGGCGACCCCTATGGTCCCAACCCCTGCGGCCGCGAGGTACATGAGCGCAGGGGACCCAAGCCCTCCGGCGCCGAGGACAAAGACCTTGCTTTGGAGAAGCCTGGCCTGCCCCTTCCCCCCGACCTCGGGTAGTATTATGTGCCTTGAGTATCGCTCTATCTGTTCCTCTGTGAAGTCCATCTCTCAGTTCCTCTCTGTCGCTGCTGTGTGGTAATGCGGCTGGAATAGGCCGCAAGATCAATCTTCGACAACCACCTCTTCTTCGCCGAACGGCTCATCGTCTTCGGTGAAGGTCCAGCTCTTGAGGACCGTGTCGACACCGTTTCTGACCGAGACGATTATGTATGAGTACTCGGGCCAGCCCCTCTCGCGGTCGAACTCCGAAGGCCTCGGCGGGTGATCCGGGTGCGAGTGATAAAAGCCCAGCACCTCGAGGCCCTTTGCCCTCGTATCCTTTTCTATGCGGAGCAGCTGCGCCGGGTCTATCTCGTACCTGTCGTTCGCGCGTTCCCTGTTCAGGTTGTCCGTGGGACACGCATCGAGAACCCTTTTGCCGCCGGCCACGGAGCCGACAAGCACACCGCAACACTCGTGGGGATACGAGCCCCTGGCATGCTCGAGTATTTTGTTAAAGATATCTCTGGAAAGCCTTATCATTCAAACACAAAAAGCCTAAGAGAATTTTACAACAGGAGCCTCCCGAGGCAGGCTGTACCGGATCGCCGGCAGAACCGTACCTCCCGAGTGAAGGGGGATTCGTTCACCGCCACTGCCGCACGGCATGCGGTCGCGCCTTATCGAACCTTATTCATCCCAGAGCCTCGTGGAGAGGTATTTGTCCCCGCCATCCGGGAAGATGACGACTATGAGCCCCTCTTTGAGCGTCCCGGCAAGCTGCATGGCCCCCCACATGGCCGCACCCGAGGATTGCCCCACCATAAGCCCCTCTTCCCTTGCGAGCCTCTTGACCATGTCGTAGGACTCCTCCGTAGGTGCGGGTATCTTGTCGTCCAGCTCTTCTTCGTGGTAGATACCCGGCACTATGGAAGATGCCATGTGTTTGAGTCCCTCGAGTCCGTGGAGCGGGTTGTCGGGCTCTACAGCTATGACCTGGATATCCTTACTGAACTCCTTGAGCCTCCGGCCGGCACCCATAATGGTGCCGCCGGTGCCGATGCTCGCGACGAAGTGTGTTATGCGTCCGCCCGTCTGCTCTATGATCTCTGGACCAGTGGTATCGTAGTGAGCCTGGCTGTTCGACGGGTTGTTGTACTGGTCGAGCTTGCAGTACTTCTCGGGATCGTCGACATAGAGCTTCCAGGCGAGTCTTATCGCGCCGTCGGAACCTTCGAGAGGGTTTGAAAAGATCACGTTGGCTCCGAAGGCCCTCAGTATCTTCTTGCGTTCCTCGCTTACGTTGGCCGGGACCACAAGGTCGACCTTGTAGCCCTTGTAGGCCCCTATCCAGGCGTAGGCTATGCCGGTATTTCCGGAGCTCGAGTCCAGTATAACCTTGTCCTTTGTGAGCCTGCCTGCCTTCTCGGCGTCCTCTATCATCCTCAGGGCGGGGCGGTCCTTGACCGATCCCCCCGGGTTGTAGCCCTCCAGCTTGGCGTAGATCTCCACACCTTCGGGCAGGTCACGCGTGATGTTGTTGATCCTCACCAGCGGGGTGTTTCCGACAAGCTCGAGTATGGATCCGCTTGCCGGCCTCACCGGTTGTACCCTCGTCCTTATATCTTCGAAGACCTTGTGTGCTCCCATCTCAGCGCTCCGATGAACCCGAAATCATAAATTCTACCCGATAGGGTAGAATCGAAGCTCCCAGCAGCTTGCTGCCGGCCCGCCTGTAGCAGGCAGGGGATCTTTTCATGTAAGTAAGGAAAACTCTGGTTTATCGCCTGCCTCGTCATTGCGGCCGCAGCGACCTTGCCGGTAATGACGAATTAATCAGAGCTTCCCAAGGAATTATCCGATTATATTCCGATCGCCAAGCCGGCAGCCCGCCGGGATTAGCGCTCGCGATGCATGTTAAGTCCAGACGCAAAAGAAAAAAATACCTTAGTAGTATTGTCAAGTTTATAATACATTAGTAATTTTGTCAAGAACCTTGACGCACGCTTCCGCGGCTGTAACCCGTTGAGCCTATTCGATAACGTCCATCTCTATGGGTTCTACCTTGACCCCCTTTTCAATAAAGAAGTTGATCGCCTTCTCTATCTCCTCGGGCTCACCGTCGAGCTCCAGGGCCACCAGTCCTATGGTATCGGATATGGTGGCCTGGCGGATGTTGGTAGCCACCTTGAAGAGCTGTCCGGCCTGGTAGATGAGCGGCTCTTTTATGAGCTCCTTGGGGTATGTGAGGTATATCCTCTTTTTCAAGACCTTCCTCCAGCGATCGCCGGTACTATGGAAAGCTCGTCACCGTCCTTCAGCGCCGTGTTCATGTTGTCCTTGAACCTGATGTCCTCGTCGTTGACATACAGGTTAACGAACCTGCGCAGCCTACCGTCCTCCTCGCAGATACGCTCCCTTATGCCGGGATAGTTCTTTTCAAGGTCCTCGATCACCTCGGCGACCGTGGAGCCCTCCACCGAGACCTCGTCCGCACCTCCGGTGAGCTTCCTGAGCGGGGTGGGTATTCTGACCTTAACCGCCATTATCCGTCTACCTCCTGTTGTTTGTCGATTTTGAACATGCGTAACGGGCGGATACGAATCGGGTTCCATTGCAGTATCCGCAGACCGACCCTGCGCCGCGAGCCGCGGACAGCGCGGCCGCCGCGTATCTTCAACACTTTTCTATCTTCAACCTGAAGTAGTCGTCCTCCCTGTTGACCTCGACTATCTTGTGACCTTCGTCCTTTATGCTCTTGGGCACGTTCTGAATGGGCTCACCACTGTCGAGGAGTATCTCCAGCACCTCTCCAGGCTCCATGCTCTCGAGCTTGAGCTTGGTCTTTACAAAGTTCATGGGGCAAAGCACCCCCCTGAGATCCAGTGACTCCTTGGCCTTTATCTCGCTCATACCTTCTCCTTGTCCGCCAGTGAATATTCGCCGAAGACAGGCTCCATGAACCTGAAGTAGCTCTCTATACCCACCCGCTTTATGGTCGTTGCGATCCTCTCGCCCCTTATGCCGTTTGCAAGGTACCACTCGATGGTCTTTTCTATGACCTCGGGGACCTTCTCGTCCGGAAGGAAGATCGCGACCTCCTTTCCGTTCACCGGGTGCCGGCCGTGCTTGCCGCCAATCCTCACCAGGTGCCCGTAGCGCTTGGCCCGCCAGGCCCCCGTCGGACACGCCCTTATGCAGTCACCGCAGAATATGCACTTGTCCCTGTAGTAGATGGGCTTGCCCGTATCAGGGTGCGATTCTATGGCGTCTTCCTTGCAGGCCTCGGCGCATATGGTGCACCCGGTACACGTGGGCTCTTCCCACTCGGGATCGACGACCCCCTGAAAGCCCAGGTCCATTTCATTCGTCCTGGCGCAGTCTATGGGGCACCCGGAAAATGATGTCTTGAACTTGTGGTGCGTGGGCGTGCCGAAGTACTTTTCGTCGACCATCTTCGCCATCTTCTGCGTGTCCACGAGGCCGTTCGGGTTGTATTCGCAGCCGCCGCACGCCGTAGGCACCCTCACCCTCGGCCCGCAGGATGCGACCTTGACCCCTATCTTGGAGAGCTCTTCAACGATGGCGCTGAAGTCCTTGTAGTCCACGTAAAGGATCTCCAGGGACTGGCGGAAGCTCAGGTGTACGACACTCTCCTTGCTGTACTTGTGCGCTATCTTTGAAATCTCGATGAGCTTGTCGGTGGTGATCCTGCCCCCGGGACAGCGGAGCCTCACCGTGAAGAGGTCCTTCTGTCTCTGCTTAATGAAGCCGCCTGTCTTGAGGTCATTGAAGTCGAGCTTCTTTTCTTCGCCCTCGAGGTTTACCGATACCTTGGTGACCTTATCCTCTATGAATCGATCCATTATCTATCACTCTGCTCCTTTCGACTTTTGTACACCGGTGCTGCGGAAAACGGAATGACAAATGTCAGAATGTTTAGGGAAACTCTGATTTATAGCCTGTCTCGTTATTGCGAGCGCAGCGAAGCACCGGATGTGACAGACGAGCGAAGCGACCTTGCCGGGGAGGAGGGTTCTTATCTCCTCCAATCTCGTTTTTAGTAAAATCAAATACTTATAGATTGCTTCGTCGCTTAGCTCCTCGCAATGACGAATTAATCAGAGTTTCCTTAGCATTATATGCTAACAGAAAACATGCGCGCGTGTAAAGGAAAGTCTCGGCCGGGCTCACATCTTCACCGCGTATTTTTTGCCGACGGATCTTACAAGTTCGTCGAAGTCCCTGAGGCTCGCCTTTATGACCGGGGGCTCCTCCAGCCTGCCCTGAAGGGCCTCCTGTGTCTTGAGGCCGTTGCCGGTAATGGATATGACTACCGACTCGTCGCGGGGTATCCTGCCCTGCTCGATGAGCTTCTTCGTGACGGCAAGGGTAACCCCGCCGGCTGTCTCGGCAAAGATTCCCTCGGTCTCGGCAAGCAGCTTTATGGCGGATACGATCTCCTCGTCACTCGCATCCTCGGCCCATCCGTTGCTCTCACGGATGGTCTTTGCGGAGTAATAACCGTCGGCCGGGTTGCCGATGGCGAGCGACTTGGCTATGGTGTTGGGCTTGACCGGCTTTATCAGCTCACTGCCGGTCTTGACCGCGGTGACGATGGGCGCACACCCCGTCGCCTGCGCGCCGTATACCTTGGAGTCGAGCTCCGGCACGAGCCCGAGTGCGTGGAACTCCTTGAAGGCCTTCCATACCTTGGTTATGAGCGAACCGCCGGCCATTGGGACAACAACGTGCTTCGGCAGCCTCCAGCCGAGCTGCTCGGCTATCTCGAAACCGAATGCCTTTGACCCCTCGGCATAGTACGGCCTTATGTTTATGTTCACGAACGCCCACCCGTACTTGCCGGCTATCTCGCTGCACAGGCGGTTCACCTCATCGTAGGTCCCCTTTATGCCAACGACGTTCGAGCCGTAAACGAGCGTTCCCGTGATCTTGGTCTGCTCGAGGTCGTAGGGTATGAAGACATAATTCTCCATGCCGCAGGCAGCCGCGTTGGCAGCAACACTGTTTGCCAGGTTTCCGGTGGAGGCGCAGGCCACCACCTCGAAGCCCATCTCCCTAGCCCTGGATATCGCAACCGATACGACCCTGTCCTTGAAGGAAAGGGACGGGTAGTTCACCGCGTCGTTCTTTATGTAAAGCTCCTTGAGACCGAGCGCGTCGGCAAGGTTTCTGGCCCTTACAAGCGGCGTAAAACCGACCTGTGAGCCCACCGTGGGCTCTCGGTCAAGCGGCAGGAGCTCCCTGTAGCGCCACATGCTGGGCCCTCGTGAGGTTATGACGTCCCTTGTCAACACCTTCTTGATATCCTCGTACTCGTAAACCACCTCAAGGGGGCCGAAGCAGTACTCGCATACGTGCAGCGCCTCCTTTGGGTACTCCTTTCCGCACTCCCTGCACTTAAGCGCCCTTATAAAGCTCATAGACTCCTCCCTTAATAAAGCCCCGGCATCAAACCGGAGAGTTTGGTCTTTCCCTGTTTATCACGCCATGTCCCGCGGGAACGAACCGAAGAAGGTGTATACCCCCGCCTCCGTACGGTCCGCCTAAAAAAAAACCCCTTCTTTGAGGTTAAGAAGAGGTCTGCGAACTCTCTTCTTATCTCCCAAGGTTTCCGGCCTGACCAGTCCGTCCGATCCCCGTCGAACTCCTGACAGGATCCTTGGCCGGGCCTTGCTGGATTTAGCACCGGACGTCCCGCGCAAGCGGAACCGGTTGCTGTGGCTTCACAGGGCCAGGTCCCTCCACCACTCTGGATAAGAAGCAATGTATTTAATTGTAGCAGATTTTATAATACAGTCGTTCCGTGTTTGTCAAGAGAAAAATAGGGGAATCGGGGATTACGGCGGTGTTGGGTGAAGGGCTTCACACCTCAAGGCCCGGGAACTCCCGAGTTACGGCGACGGGCGGCTGTGGTTTCCATGACCCGGAAGGCACTGCTTCCTTAAAAACAACAGCAGCACGCCGCCTCTCGATCAATCTTCCATGCCTCATACGGCACTTGCTCCAGAATAAGGATGGAGCGCCGCGCGGTCCTGCGCATTACCCGCTACAGTTTCCGCTTCCTGCCGCAGCGGCTGTATCCGAACAGGCCGACAAGGCCTGCGCCGAGCAGCAGAAGGGTGCCGGGCTCCGGAACAGGTGCGGCGGGATCTAGTCGGGTCAGCTTGACGTTGTCAAGCATCATGCCTAAGTTGTCGTAGCCTGTCCCTTCAAAGCTGAGCGCGGCCGAGGTCGCCGTTCCGACCGTAAAAAGCCGGGTAAACGTGGTAAAGGGTTCATACTGACCGAGTGAGAAGGTCTCGTAAAAAACTCCGCCGCCCACCTCTACTAAGACCTCTTCTTTGCTGCCATCTCTCTGGTTGCCGGCCAGATCGAACCGGAGTTCGTAGGTAAAGCCGGGCTCGAATGTGAAGCTTGTTTTCGTCGTCATCCTTCCGGCATCGTAAGAGGAACCGTCGAGATCAACGTACAGGCCGTTCCCCGGCAAGTAATCGAAATACCCGTTGCCGATGAGATCAACGGTCCCGTTGCTCACGTCCCAGTTCGTAAACCCGGCGTAGTTCAGGGTACCGGATCCGCCGTTTTCCGTGTCGAAGTTGTCATCTAGCAACACCACAGGCGTCGCGGCGGCCGGCCCCGTCCACAAGGAAAGCAGGGCCGTTACAGCGACCGCAAATATCAGGCATTTTACAGACTTCATGGTACCGCTAACCTCCTTTTTTTATCTCCTGCTTGCGGCTTAATATTGCAAAATTCGTACCATCCTATCA